>CAZZEV010000054.1:13992-14342 GCA_964653305.1 uncultured Cellvibrionaceae bacterium
CCCGCAATCAGCTTGCGGACTTCATGTTGGCTTTTACCGCAAAAAGAACAGTAAAGTAACTTTCCGTTTTTATCGCCTGTATCACCAGTGTGATCGGTCATTGGAACCACTCCATCTTAGTAAGCACAACATCTGCTTAGGAATAACTTGATACAAAACAGCTAAGAATCTTCTAACGAATACGTCTAGAGTTTAGCTTTCAATTAACGAACACGCTTGTCAATTACATCATCGATAAGACCATAAGCTTTGGCTTGATCGGCGGACATAAAGTTATCGCGCTCGGTATCTAATTCGATTTTCTCAATAGATTGACCTGAGTGAAACGCCATTATCTCATTGAGTTTTGA
>CAZZEV010000055.1:0-14338 GCA_964653305.1 uncultured Cellvibrionaceae bacterium
ATTAAATGGTTTAAATCAAATGGCTTGCCCCCGTGGTTATTCATGCCCGCCTTGAGACAGGCCTCGCGGTCAGATGCCATGGCATTAGCGGTCATTGCAATAATGGGCAAGGTGGAATTATTAAGTTTATGACGAATGTGTTGGGTTGCTGTCATTCCATCCATCACCGGCATTTGTAAGTCCATTAATACCATATCAAATGCGGGGTTGATGTTGGCAACGGCATCCACGGCTTCTTGACCATTGTTGACGATAACGAGGATGGCGCCTTCGGCTTCTAAGAGTTCTTGAGCGATTTGTTGATTGTTAAGATTATCTTCCGCAAGGAGAATTCGCATGCCGTCCAAGCGTTTTTCAGTTGAACCATTGGTTGTGGATGTGTGTCGGTGCTCCGAACCGCCGCGCGCATCTTCCACCGCATTAAGCAGCATTGAAGCAGTAATCGGTTTAACTAAATAGCCGTCGATAAGTGCCTGATCTGCTTCACTTCGTTGAATCAACATTTCACGCCCGTGTGCGGTCACCATCACAATCACCGGCATGGCGTTCGTTAAATTGAGCTCATGAATATGTTTGCTCGTCTGCCATCCATCCATCATCGGCATTTGCCAATCCACGAAGATCGCTTGGTAAGTTATTCCTGCGGCAGCTTGAGCTTGAATTAATTCAATAGCGTGTTCCCCGCTTGTTGCGACATCGACTGTCCAGCCTAATGACTGCGCCATCCGCTCCAATATCTCGTTCGCGACAGGGTTATCATCAACCACTAGCATGCGCCAAGGGGCGCTAGGAAGCGTGGATGTCATTTCAGGAGTGGACGTTGTATCGTCGGCGAGAGGTAAAGTAATGGTAAAGAAAAACTCGCTTCCTTCGCCTAGGGCGCTCTGAAGTTCAAGTTCTCCACCCATCAATTGTACAAAGCGCTGGCTAATAACCAACCCTAAACCAGTACCGCCAAAACGACGAGTGGTAGAGGCCTCTGCCTGCGTAAAACCACTAAATATACGGGCTTGATTTTCTGGTGCTATGCCTATGCCGCTATCGCGTACTGAAAAGCGCAATGAAACGGTGCTGTCTATCCGCTGGCTGACGGATATTTTTAATATCACTTCTCCTTTGGGTGTGAATTTAATCGCATTGCTACCAAGGTTTATCAACACTTGCTGCAATCTCATTGCATCGCCAATCAAATGACGAGGCACGTTTGGATCTACATCAAACAGCACTTCTATGGGTTTGCTACCTGCATTCGCTGAAAATATCACCGATAAATCAGTTAACAATTGGTCGACATAAAAGGGGTGTGGGTCTAACTCCATTTTGCCGGCTTCGACTTTGGAGATATCTAGAATGTCATTGAGTAGGCCCAATAGCGACCGTGCTGCACTTTCAGTCTTACTGGCGTAATCTTCTTGGCGAATACTAAGCTCGGTTTTGCGCAATAGCGCGAGCATCCCCAAAATAGCATTCATGGGCGTGCGAATTTCATGGCTCATGTTGGCTAAAAATTCTGATTTTGAACGGCTGGCATCATCAGCCGCTTGCTTGGCCTCGCGCAACGTGGACTCTAGATTGTGCTGTTCAGTGATGTCGCGGTTAATGCCCATCACCATGACCGGCTTGCCATTTATATCGCGCTCAACGTAACCGCTGGCTTGAATAAAGCGAATACTGCCATCGTTTCGTATCACGCGAAAAATGGGATCGTAGGTTGCAATACCGGCAACGGCGCCGTGTAATTTATCTTCGGTAAAATCTAAGTCATCAGGGTGAACGCGAGAGCGCCAATAATCGTAAAATAAACCACTATTAATCACATTTGTAGGCGTTTCATAAATTTCATGCATACGCTCATCAAAAGTGAATATATTGTTAGTGAGGTTCCAAGTCCAGATGCCTAGCTGGGCAACTTCGGCGGCTTTAAGTAGTTGTTCGCTAGCAATGATTAACGCCGTTTCTTGCTTTTTGGCAGCAGTAATATCCGTGCGAATGGAGATATATTTTTCAATAACGCCATCGGCATCCATAAACGGCGCAATAAAAGTATCCACCCAATAATGAGTTCCATTTTTAGAGCGGTTGCATATAGTGCCGCGCCAGGGTTTTCCGTGAGAAATGCTTTCCCACATGGAAATCCAAAACTCTCGTGGCTGCATGCCAGAATTTACTATCCGATGGTTTTTACCAATGAGCTCTTCGCGACTGAAACCACTAATTATGCAAAAAGCATCGTTCACTTCTGTGATGTTGCCAGCCCTGTCAGTTGTAGACACTATGGCGTGCATATCAAGTGCACCGAGTAGCGCAGAGCTGTTGCGAAGCGCATCAGTGAGTAATGATTTTTGCTCAGCTAATTCAAGGTTTGCAACTTCAGTGCGTTTGCGCGCAATTAATAACTCTTGTTCAAACTTGTTGCGCTCTTGAGCAACAAAAAAAATCCAAATATAGCAGTCATTTCCTTCAAAAATACCAGCAGTACAATTTAATAAAATAGCGATGGGTTCGTTGTCTTTGCCTTTTAGCTTCAAATGAATTTCGTTTACGCTGCCATCGCGTAGCAGCATTGGAAGAATATGAGTTTGCAAAAAAATTCGACTGGCGAGCGGCAAAAGCTCATCCATGTTTTTTTGCAAGATGTCGTTCTGATTTTTTCCAAGCAACGTTAAAAGTGGAATATTAGCGGCTTGAACTGTGCCATCCCCCGTTGTTATGAGAACAGGGGATGGCAACTGATTGAATATATCCACGTGGATCGCGCTCTATTGACTAGGCAAGGGAGTGGAGAGGTATTTCTGCATAGCTTTTACAACAACTTCAGGGTGACTCATGTGTGCGCAATGACCAACAACATCAATTACCTCTAGAGTGCTGTTGTTGAGCTGTTCATGCAAATAGTCGCCTATGCCGAGCGGAACTAAAGCGTCATGTTTGTGCTGAATAATGAGGCTTGGGCAATTTACCTTGGGGAGATCCTTGCGATTGTCGGCAAAAAAAGTGGCGCGTGCAAAAACCTTTGCCGCTACTGGGTCCGTCGAACAAAAACTATCGGATAACTCGCCAGAAACAGAAGCTCCATCAGACCCTCCTGCTACGACGGGTGCAAGATAATTCGCCCAGCCTATGTAGTTCTGATCCATCAAAGAGAGTAAGTCTTCCAAATCCTGTTTCTCAAATCCACCCATGTAATCAGGGGGGTTATTTAAAAAGCAGGGTGTTGGGCCAATTAAAATCAATCGTGAAAGCAATTCGGGGCGCGCGATGGAGGCGAGCAAGCCAATACTAGCGCTTACAGAATGCCCCACAAAAATAACATCCTGCGTCAATTCAAGGGCATCGCATACATCAAGTAAGTCTTGTGCATAACCGCTCAGGCTTGAATAGCGCGTTACATCAAACGCACCGATTTCAGATTGACCACTACCCACATAATCAAACAACACTTGGCGATGAGTGCTCTCAAAAGCAGGAGTGATGCGGCTCCACATATGTTGATTACAGCCAAAACCGTGTGCATAAAGGATAACGGGGCCGGTAGCGCCGTGAAGGTGAACATTGTTACGCGTTAGAATATTCATCGTTAAACCTACAATGCTTGAAATAAAGGGATAGTGAGCTTCAGTAATAGGCTAAGTGTAGGTGTCGCATTACATTATACAAGTGATCCCCTCCACCAATATCGGACGCCTAAAAAACGGGGGGTATTTGCGAACAGCCGCTTTGGGCACATCCAGCCCACCAAAATAATCTGCACTATAACGGGTCATAATTAAATCAAAAAACCATTACAACGGTAGCCTTTAATTCAGCGCTATATCCGCCCGCAACCTCTCCACCATTAAATCCACAAAACTTCTGATTTTTGCCGAGGCGTAGCGGCCTTCTCGGTGCAAAATATGAATGGGCAATGGGTTTAATTCGTAGTCACTTAACAAAATTTTGAGTTGCCCATTTTCTAATTGCTGTGCAACTTGATAAGACATTTGACGTGCTATTCCAAAACCTGCAACGGCAGCGTCTATGGCAGATTCATTGCTGGTGACGCTTAAACGCGGTTTAACCCGCACCGTTTTTTCTTGATTAAATTTCCATTCAACATTGGGATTTACGCCATTGGCAGACACTATGATGTGCTCGAGTAAATCGTCTGGCTTTTGGGGTAAACCCATGCGTGCAATGTAATCGGGTGATGCGCAGAGTACGCGGCGAACTGTACCAACACGCGCGGCGCGCATGCTGGAATCGGCGAGTTCACCAATACGAATGCCTACATCCAAACCTTCTTCCAACAGATTGACAACGCGATCAAGGTAGAGCGCACTCAAATCCATTTTGGGGTAGCGAGTTAAATAGTCGATCACCCCTGGTTGCACAAATAAGCGGCCAAACACCACAGGTGCGGTGATGGCAATATGACCACTGGGTTCTCCGTTAATGCCTGCTGCGGCATCATCGGCTTCTGTTATTTCACTCAAGATACGTTTGCAGTCATCAAGGTAGCGTTTGCCCGCGTCGGTTACACGCACATAGCGAGTAGTACGCGTTAACAGCTTAACGCCTAAGCGTTCTTCCAAATCTGCAACGGCACGGGTTGCCACTGGCGGTGATACGCCCAACTTGCGTGCTCCAGCGGCAAAGCCTTCGGTTTCGGCTACGGCCACAAACACCTGCATTTCAATAAATCTGTCCATGCGTTGCTCCAATCGTTTCAGTTTTGGAAATAATGAATTGTATTTCGCGAGTATTCTTCATTTTAGTGGCGCTTGGCAATATGGCTTCACTCGCTGAGCAAACAAATTAATGCCGGCGGTAAAACCTAAACAACCATTGAAATGAGGAAATACCATGAGCCGTATAAACACAGTTACCTTAGAAACCGCCAACGTTGAACAAAAAGCCTTGTTAACTGCTATTCAAGGTCAGCTTGGCATGGTGCCTAATTTTTTAAAGGTTTTTGCAAATTCACCATCGGCATTGCGCGCGTTTTTGGGTTTGCACAGCATTGCTAACGAAGGCAGTTTGGATTTGCAGACTCGTGAACGCATTGCGCTCGCCGTGGCACAAGAAAATTCATGTGAATACTGCGTATCGGCGCATACGGCGATTGGTCGCAAAGCGGGTTTGAGTGGTGCAGAAATGGAAGCTAACCGTGCAGGCACCAGCCAAGATGCAAAAGCGGCGGTTGCGGTAAAACTCGCCCGTTCTTTAATTGAAAATCAAGGCGATATTACTACCGCTGAATTAATTGAAGCACGCAATGTGGGTTATACCGATGCCGATATCGTAGAAATAATTACCCATGTAGGCATGACTTTACTGACAACGATTTTAGGTAAAGCAAGCCGTGTAGAAATTGATTTTCCAAAAGTTAGTTTGTAATTAATTCATAATTTCTCGGGAGTTCATCATGGCACGTGCATTTGCAGATATTACCTTTACCGAAAGTGTTAAAGCCGCGCAGAGATTGTACGGCAGCCGTGAGAACAACCGGGGCTTTGAATTAGCAGAAGACCCACGCAATACACTCGGTGCAGCAGAGGCCGAATTTATCCACGCGCGCGATAGTTTTTATCAAGCAACTGTCGGCGAAAATGGTTGGCCTTATGTGCAGCATCGTGGTGGTGCAGCAGGATTTATAAAAGTGCTGGATGAGCGCACATTAGGTTATGCCGATTTTCGTGGTAACCGCCAGTACATTAGTGTTGGCAATATGAATGCCGATGATCGTATCAGTTTAATTTTTATGGATTATGCCAATCAACGTCGCTTAAAAATTTGGGGTCGCGCTAAAGTTGTGCATGAAAGTGAGAATCCACTACTCATTGCTCAATTAGAAGACCCAAGTTACCGAGCGCGAATTGAGCGTGCCGTTGTAATACATGTGGAAGCTTATGAGTGGAATTGCCCACAACATATTACGCGGCGATTTACCGAAGCAGAAGTTCGCGAAACTCTCGCGCCTTTAATTGCTGAAAATGAACAACTTAAATCGCGCCTTGTGAATCGCCCTGAAAAAATTACTGAGATGGGTACAGGTGAATTGGCACTGGTTGTTAGCGGTATTCGTCAATTAACGCCGCGCATTCGCGCTTATGAATTACGCAGTGCAACTGGTGAAGAATTGCCGGTAGTGAAGGCTGGTGCACATTTAAAGATTCCGGTTTTGATGGAGGATGGCATCACGCAGTATCGTCATTATTCTATTTGTTCAAATCCATCTCGGCGCGATATCTATGAGATAGCCGTATTGAAAGAAGAGAATGGACGAGGTGGTTCAGAGCGGTTGCATCAGGTTTTAGCGCTTGGCATGACTTTGCATTGCGCAATGCCAGAAAATTATTTCTCGTTAGCTGAAAATAATAAGCCCGCGATTTTTATTGCCGGTGGAATTGGTATTACGGCAATTAAGCCTATGGTGCAAACCTTGCTTGCAAAGGGTGTAAGTTGTGAGTTGCATTACGCGGCCAAAAGCCAAGTACACATGGCTTTTGGCGATAGATTACAGCGTGAATTAGCTGAAGACTTTTATGGTTATTACTCAGATAAGAATGAGCGATTAAATGCGGTGAGTTTATTGGTCAATGTGCCCAGTGACGCGGATATTTATGTTTGTGGGCCGCAGTCACTGATCGATGCGGTTTACGCAGCGGCCCAGGAATTAGGCATTGCATCTTCGCGCCTTTATGCAGAGCGCTTTAGTGTGGATAAAGATACCGCAGACAAAGCATTCACTATTGAGTTGGCTCGCTCGCAAAAAATCATTGCGGTATCGGCCGATCAATCGATATTAGAGGCCTTGGAGGCAGAAGGTATTAAAACCGAGTTTGATTGCCGTGTAGGTAATTGTGGAATGTGTGCGGTGAAGGTGGTGGCGGGTGATGTTGAGCACCGCGATAAGGTGTTGAGCACAGCGGATAAGGCGGAAGGCTTAATGTGCGCCTGTATTTCGCGCGCAACCAGTGAAACCCTCGTGTTGGATATTTAACAATTTAAAAAATGGGAGATAAAACATGATTGAATTATTTGAATTCGGGTTATCGGGTAACTGTCACAAAGTTCGTATGATGCTTTCGCTATTAAGGCTGGAGTATAAAAGCCATGCGGTAAATGGTGCAGAGCGAGAGCAAAAATCTGATGCCTATTTGTCGATGAATCCTTTTGGGCAAGTGCCCGTCTTAAAAGATGGTGATACGATTATTCGCGATAGCCAAGCGATTCTAATTTATTTGGCGCGTGCCTATGGCGATGATCATTGGTTTCCGGCAGATCCTGCAGAGGCAGCTCAAGTTGCTGCATGGCTTTCAACGGCAGCTAACGAAGTGGCGCGTGGGCCTAATGCATTGCGGTTGCATCACAAATTTGGTCGCGCCATAAATCTTGATGAAGCGACTAGCATCACGAACAATCTTTTAGCTGTTTTAAATCAGCGTTTAGAGCATCACGATTGGTTGGCGACGGATACGATCACTGTTGCGGATATTGCTATTTATCCCTATATCGCATTGGCCAATGAAGGTAATCTAGACCTTACACCCTATCTTTATGTTGAAAACTGGTTGGGCCGAATTGAAATGTTAAATTGGTATGTAGCTATGCCAGGTATACGAGGTGCACATTAATCTACCCCCATTTTTATTAGCTATTAGTCTCGGAGAACTCTATGACTCAACAAGAATCACGCCCACCATTTCCTCCTTTTACCCGTGAAACAGCCATTCAAAAAGTGCGCGCCGCAGAAGATGGTTGGAATAATCGCAATCCGCAAAAAGTTGCATTGGCTTACACGCCGGACAGTCAGTGGCGAAATCGCCATGTGTTTGTGAATGGACGCGCTGAGATTGAAAATTTTCTTACGCAAAAGTGGGCACGTGAACACGAGTATCGTCTAATCAAAGAGCTATGGGCATTTGAGGGGAATCGCATTGCAGTACGTTTTGCCTATGAGTGGCATGACGACCAAGGCCAATGGTTCCGTTCCTATGGAAACGAAAATTGGGAGTTTGATGCACAGGGGCTAATGCAGAAACGCTACGCGAGTATTAATGATTTAGCGATTGCAGAGAGCGAGCGAAAGTTTCACTGGTTACAGGGCCGCAGACCAGATGATTATGCGAGTTTGAGTGAGTTGGGTTTATAGTGGTTGTGTTGCATTCTATGAGGTGACTTTGAAACTGAGCCTTAGGCTCGCGCCTCGCCTTAGTTGTCCACAGAGGGCAATTAAGGCGAGGCTTTTCATTACTGCAAAAATCTGTCAAACATGACAACGTTTACTTTTTCTCCCGCTGTTACCGCACCGCGTTCTTGTTCAAGCACAATGTAGCAATTCGCTTGCGCAACTGAGCTAAGCACGCCAGAGCTTTGGTTGCCGGTTGTGGCAACTTGAGCGTCACCATTTTGGAGTTTGAGTTGCCCGCGTTGATAGTCGGTGCGGCCTGGTTGTTTTTTTAAATTGGTTTGTGTGCTGACACTTAATACGGGTGCTTCATCAAATATTTCTCCGGCTAAATAACGCAATGAAGGGAGAACTAACTGGTGGTAGGTCACCACGGCTGATACGGGGTTGCCGGGCAATCCAAAAAACCAACCTGTGGATGTTGTTGAATTTTGTTTTTGTAAAACGCCAAATGCAAAGGGTTTCCCCGGTTTCATCGCGACTTTCCAAAAATTTATTTTACCGAGTTTTTCTAGAACATCTTTGGTGTAGTCGGCATCGCCCACTGAGACACCGCCACTGGAGATCACTACATCTGCTTGTACTGTGGCTGCTGCAAAGGTGGCGGCAATTTTCTCTGGATTATCTGCTACGCAACCCATGTCAATAATTTCCACATTCAGGCGCGAAAGTAGTGCAATTAGAGTGGGGCGATTGCTATCGTAAATATCGCCCGCTTGCAGTTTTTGGGTCAGTGGTTTTAATTCGTCACCCGTGGATAGCACAGCAACTTTTATGCGTTTATAAACATGGATTTCTGCGATACCGAGTGATGCAAGCAAGCCTATGTCCACAGGGCTGATGCGTTTCCCTTGATTAAAGACGAGTGAGTTGATTGCGATATCTTCTCCGGCTCGACGAATATTGTCGCCCATTTTCGTGGGTTGATTGATGCAAATAGAATTGTTCTGAGTATTAGTGCTGACATTTTCTTGCATAACAACTGTATCGGCGCCCTCGGGAATTACTGCGCCCGTCATAATGCGAACACATTCGCCTTGATTCACTACTCCGTTAAAAGGGCGGCCCGCGAGTGAGTGCCCAATTATTGTTAACGACGCTTCGGTGTTGATGTCTTGTTGGCGCAGGGCATAACCATCCATGGCGGAGTTGTTATGGCCCGGGACATTTAGTGATGAATAAATTGCCTCACTCAGTACGCGATCTAGCGCATTAACCAAGTCGATTTTTTCAGTGGTGACGACTGGTGTTATAGCTTCGCGCATTAGACGAATGGCTTGGTCTACCGGTAATAAATCGGGTTGTGAAAAGCAGTTCATTGTTGTTCCTGAGTGCGTTTTTTGTTCAGCTGTATTGTGATTTCTGTCTGGAGCGGAAATAGAATGTATAAACATCTTACCTTGTTCGGCAATCTAAAACCTAGGTGTCTTTTGGGCATCTATCTCTGGGAATTGGTGGTGTGGAAGTGCTTGCGCTGATATTATTAATACTATCCATGTATACTAGTGCTTTAGGTTTGTGTGTGGATATTCGCTGCGATTATAAAGAGAAAGGGTTGTGTATGAAGTTAATAAGAAGTCTTGGTTTCAAGATGCCTGTCACCGGTCTATTGTTGCTTGCTTTAGTAGGTTGCGGATTGAGTAGCAATAAAGAAGAAGTTGCTTCTGGTTTGCGTGAGAGTGTATTGCTCGATACCGGCTGGCGCTTCTTTAAATACGAGCGCGCGGAACAGGCAGACAAGCTTATCTACGATATCCGTCCCATAGTGACTAAGAATGATGAAAGTAAAGACGCGGATACTATGCCCACGGAGGCCGACCATCTCACAACCGTAGACGGCGTGCTAAAGCCTTGGGTGCTGCCAACGGCGAATGATTTCATTAAAGATCCCACTAAGCACCATGTGCGCCCCAAGGGGAATCCCGGCAGTAACTTCCCGTTTGTGCAGGCCAATTTTGACGATAGTAAATGGGAGGCCGTAACTCTGCCGCCTGATTGGGCAATTGCGGGGCCTTTCTTACCCAGCCACGGTGTGGCGTGGTATCGCCGTAGTTTGGATATCCCCCTCAGCGATGCGGGCAAATCGATATTCCTCGATGTCGATGGCGCTATGTCTTACGCAATTGTGTGGATCAATGGCAAATTAGTGGGCGGTTGGCCTTACGGTTATGCCTCTTGGCGAGTGGATCTAACGCCGCATCTTGTACCCGGCGGCATCAATCAATTGGCGATTCGTTTAGACAATCCAAATCACTCATCGCGCTGGTATCCGGGTGGTGGCTTGTATCGCAATGTGTGGTTAACCAAAACGAATCCGGTGCATGTTGCGCAATCCGGAACCTATATAACAACGCCGCAAGTTTCTAAAGAAAGTGCCACCATACATCTCGCTATTCAAGTGGATAACAAATCCAATTCGCCTGCCAATATTCGTGCATTTACTGAAATATTTTCCTTGGGTGCTGATGGTAAAACCACAGGTAAAGCTGTTGCAAAATTGACGATGGATTCTGTCGCTTTGGCAGCGGGAAAAAATACGGTCTTGAATAAAAGTGCCGTGATTTCTAACCCTAAATTATGGGGCCCGCCACCTACGCAAACACCCAATCGCTATGTCGCGGTGACAACTTTATATAAAGACGATACCGCAATAGATAGTTACAAAACGCCATTTGGTATTCGCGAGTTGCGTTTTGATGCCGAGAAGGGCGTATTCGTAAATGGCGAGCGTATTTATATTCAAGGTGCTAACCAACATCATGATCTCGGTGCTCTGGGTGCGGCCTTTAATGTGCGTGCTGCTGAGCGTCAATTAGAGTTATTGCGTGATATGGGTGTGAATGCCATTCGTCTAGCGCACAACCCGCCAGCAAAAGAATTGTTGGAGCTGACGGATCGCATGGGATTTTTGGTGATCAATGAAATTTTCGATAGCTGGGAGCGAAAGAAAACTCCGCATGATTTTCATTTGATATTCCCCGATTGGCACGAGCCAGATACGCGCGCGTTCATTCGCCGCGATCGCAATAACCCGTCGGTAATTATGTGGAGCCTTGGCAATGAAGTGGGCGAGCAGTACACCGATAAAAGTGGTGCAGCGATTGCCAAAGTTTTGCACGACATCGCGAAAGAAGAAGATCCAACTCGCCCAACGGCTACGGCAATGAATTTTGCAAAACCTGATATGCCGCTTACCGAGGTTATGGATACGATTAGTTTGAATTATCAAGGCGAGGGGATTCGCAATGGGCCTGCCTATGCACACTTAAAAGGTATTCGCACAGTGCCGCTGTATCCAGCATTTCATACAAAGTTTCCGAATAAATTACTATTGAGTACTGAAAATGCAGCGGCAGTGAGTTCGCGTGGAGAGTATTTCTTTCCCGTGGCGAGTGAAGCGAGTGCGCCCGTAAGTGATGGTGTAGGCGCTGACCCAGTGACGGCGCAAGTCAGTGGATATGAATTGTATACCGCGCCTTTTGGTTCATCTGCTGATAAAGTTCTAGGATCGCTTGAGCAGCACCCTTATGTTGCGGGTGGATTTGTGTGGAGCGGTTGGGATTATATTGGTGAGCCCACGCCGTATTATTCTGCGCGCAGTTCCTATTTTGGTGTCATTGATTTGGCGGGTTTTAAAAAAGATCGTTTTTATTTATACCAAGCGCATTGGCGCCCTGAGTTGCCTATGGCGCATATTTTACCGCATTGGAATTGGCCTGATCGCGTTGGAAAAGTGACGCCAGTACATGTGTTTACGTCTGGCGATGAAGCAGAGTTATTTTTGAATGGAAAATCCTTGGGACGTAAGAAAAAAGCGCAATATGAATATAGGTTGCGTTGGGATGATGTAATTTATCAGCCGGGCGAGCTAAATGTTGTAGCCTATAAAAAGGGTGTTAAGTGGGCAGAAAATACAGTGCAGACTACCAGCGAAAGTGCTGGGATTAAAATGGATGTTGACCGCAAGGTTATTGCTGCAGACGGCAATGATTTAGCCTTTATTACGGTGAGTGTGGTCGATAAAAATGGCCGCGTGGTACCCACCGCTAAAAACCAATTGAATTTTAAGGTGGAAGGGGCTGGCGAAATTGTGGCTACTGACAATGGCGATTCAACCAGCTTTGTATCTTTTAAATCGCTACAGCGCCCTGCATTTAATGGTCTGTGTTTAGTGATTGTGCGTGCGAAATCGGGCGAGGTAGGAAATATTAAAGTGACTGCATCTGCCGATGGATTGGCTGAAGGTGCTATTCAGGTACAAGCAAAAAAGTAGTTGTTGATTTTTAGTCGCTTATAAAATCGCGCATAGCATTTGTTATGCGCGATTTTTTTTGGTGTTAAAACTATTCCTGCGTGAGCGGCACAAACTGCGCGCTGGTTTGATTTTTTAAATCTTGTGGGCTCAGCTCAACCTCCATACCACGGCGGCCAGCACTGACAAACATGGTGGTACAGGCTTGTGCTGATTCATCAATAAAGGTTTTTAAACGTTTCTTTTGCCCCAATGGGCTAACGCCTCCCAATACATAACCGCTCATGCGTTCAACATCATTTTTGTCTGCCATAGCGGCTTTTTTTGCGCCCGCAGCCTTTGCGATTTGTTTCATGCTGAGCATTTCTGACACAGGTATTACACCCACGGCATAATCTTTTGAGTCCAGCATAACTACCAAGGTTTTAAATACGCGCGCGGCATCTACGCCCATTTTTTCGGCGGCTTCTAATCCATAGGATTCGGCGGCTGGGTCGTGCGTGTATTCGTGTGTTTTAAAAACGACTTTAGCTTTTTGTAAGGCTTTAACGGCGGGTGTCATAGTGGTATCGCTTTTTAAAAAAAGTTGCTAATTTTTTTGTGGTGATCGGGCTATAAATTAGTGCGTAGGTTTTGCCTGATGGTGTGGGAAAACTCATCATTCACTTCTGCTGTTGTTGCATAAGTATCCCACGCGGTAACCACACTCAAAACCTGTTCAGTAATTTGCTTGGCTTCTTTTTTGAAATTGCTAATTAAACTGGCGGCTTGCATTAAATCATCACGCACAAAATTATCGCGTTTCCCATTCAAGCTTATTTGGTGTGAATTTACCCAAGGTGAGCCGGGTTTGTAGCTGTAGGCTATATCAAAGGCGGGTGCGAGTTGCCATTGCTCACGTGGGCCAGCCAATAAAAATCCAGTATTTTTGGTGTGGTCGTCGTGGTTGCGCGCCACTATGTTAAATACCATGCGGCGATAAATTTCTACTGCTTCTGCGCGGCTTAGGCGCAGTTGGCGTGCAACCGAAAATAATTGTTCGTAGCTGTATTGCCCCGGCTTTTTGTAATCCGCATGATCCATAGCGCAGAGCGATTGGTAATGTAATTTGTAATTGCCAATGCGATCAAAACGCTTTGTTAAAAAATGCGCGCGTTTACCCTCTATTAATAATTCGCAGGGCGATATGTTAATGCCTGCATCTTTGGCCATTAAATAATAGGCATATTCCATGCGCCCAAAACCTTGAGGATCGCCAAAGGTTTCGCGGTTGTTGCTGTGTTCAACAACGCCATCAAATTTTAATAAATAGTGTTCAAAACCTTCGGGTGCTGCTACTTGGCCCGAGCGAATTTCAGTGCGATCTTTGTTGATGGCAATTAAGGCTTTTGCGCGTGCGCCACCCGCAGAGGTGCCGACTTGTAAGATTTCATTCAGGTCGTCTTTTTCATGAATAGCAGCATAGGTTTCTGTGCGTTGATTCAAGACCTGTTGTGCCATATTAATAAGCGATTCCAACTCCAGCTTGCCGCCCGTATTCTGCACTTGGCGTATGGCCGGTGCGTATTCCAGTGCGCCCATGCCGCGTGTGCCTGTGTAAAGCAACCGTTCCAGTGGTGTAAAGCTATTAGGGTCACGGCCATTAAGCGCCAGCCATGCGTTGATAACTGCGTTGCCAAAGTCATCGGGCAGGGTATCTGCAAAGCAGGCGGGTAGGCCTTTATAGGTATCGGGATTGAGTTGCGGGAACTGAAAAACTCGTGGGCCATTGGTTTGTATAGGCATATGCAAGGGCGCAATTTGAACGCCTTTGCTCATCCATTCAGGAGTATATTCAAAGGTGGCTGTACCGGTCTCTGGCGCCCACGCCAAGGCGCCAACCAATTTATCCCACAGCCAGACTTCCGCCAGATTTT
>CAZZEV010000056.1:0-14169 GCA_964653305.1 uncultured Cellvibrionaceae bacterium
TGGTGCATTTTTTTGTAATTAATTGGCGCACATATTTTTCGTTGAATGTTTATTTTTAGCGCGAGTTTTTTTGATGTGTCACCAAGTGAGTGCGTTACCAAAATGTGACAAAAAATTGCTTTCAAAATATTTATTTTTGTAAGGTGTTGATTTAAATGGGTAAAAATTAAAGTTTTTAAGTGATTTTTTTGTTTGGCATAGGCTTTGCTCTAATGAAAATTACTCGTGCCGATAAAATCTAATTTTAAAGATTAGATAAAAATGCGATGAGAAGGTTCGAACTTCATCGCAAACAATTAGGCAAGTGTGACCATTACTAACGCTAATCTTTGGAGAAAGCCCTATGAAAAAACACACTGCTCATCTTCTTTGCGCCGCCGCAAGTTCATTATTGTTTTCTGCGCAAGGTGCGCAAGCTGCACCAACTCTCACTGAAGGTTTAACAACCGGTAGTTCAATTAAAGTAAACGTTCGTACCCGTTACGAAGATGTAAGCTGGGATGGCTTAACAGATGCGGATGCGTTAACCGTAAGAGCGCGTTTGTCCTATCAGTCGGGTGCGTGGAATGGTTTTGCTGTAACTGCAGAAATGGATAACGTCACCGAAATTGATCACGATGTTGATTACGCTACTTGGGGGGCAGATCCGCTGGTTATAAAAGGCAAAAAAGCAGCCCCAATTTTTGATCCACAGGGTACCGATTTTAACCAAGCAGTTGTTTCCTACACCACATTTAACAACTCTATTAAATATGGTCGTCAACGTATCGTATTAGACAATGCCCGTTTTATTGGTAACGTGGGCTGGCGTCAAAACGAGCAAACCTATGATGGTTTAAGCTTTACTAACAAATCGATTCGCTACACCAATATTTTTGTTGCGCACATCACTAACGTGAACAGAATTTTCGGTAATCAAAACTTGCTGCAAGGTGATTACAAACAAGATTCAAATTTAATTAACGTAAGCTATACCGGTTTCGAAGCAGGAAAATTGACAGGCTATGCCTATTTAATTGATAACCTTGCAGATGATTATTTGAAAAAACTGGCTGGTGGTAATGCAAATGCCATTTCGAATGATACCTACGGTGTGCGTTGGTCAAGTACATCAAATCCATCTTTCATGTACACCCTAGAGTATGCGAAACAATCTAACGGCGATAAAAATCCAATCAACTACGATGCGGATTATAAGTTTGTTGAAGTGAGTACTACTTTAGGCCGTTTTGTTCCTGCTCTGGGTTACGAAGTCTTGGGCTCTGATAACGGTAAGAAAGGTTTCATTACTCCATTTGCTACGCTTCATGCGTTCAACGGCTGGGCTGATCGCTTTTTGGCGACGCCAGTGAATGGTCTGAAAGATACTTATGTAAACCTTGGTGCAACTTTCTCTGGTGTTGCATTGTTGGCAAGCTACCACCAATACAAGTCAGACGTTAAATCGATTGATTACGGTACTGAGTGGAACTTCAGCGCGACTAAGAAAATTGGTGCGGTAACTTACATGGCGAAATACGCTGCGTTTGACAACGACAAATTAGTAGCAACTAAGTCAGACACTAGCAAAATTTGGTTGCAAGCTGATTGGAATTTCTAATAGATATTTTTAATAGAAACCTCTAATCGCTTAACTAGGATTAGCTAAAAATAAAAAATCCCCCGTTAGCAATAACGGGGGATTTTTTATTTGTGGGGATATCAATTTTATTTGGGAGTAAGGCTCCTCCCTCTTTTGAAGGGGGAGGCTGGGAGGGAGGTGCTATTTTTCTCGCTCCCAAGCTCCAGCTTGGTAGCGCCCATATAAATTCCCAAGCTGGAGCTTGGGAACTAGCTAAAAGTCCCCCTCTTTTTCAAAGAGGGGGACTTGATACTATTTATTTTCCGGCGCTGCAACTATTTCCGCTTTAGTTTCTGCTTTGGGTTCCGCTTTCGGTAATTTAGGATTAGTCACAATTCCATCCGCCGCATACCAAAGCCCATGCACACTTAATTGTTGCCAGCCCCAACGAATCCATTTTATTAATGAGGCAGCTAACCACAGTGACCATATTAAAATTGCCACTTTGTAGCACCACAAGGGAAATGAAATTATCCATGCGGTAGGGAACTCTGCGTCGCTGTGATCTTGGTACCAGTTAAACCAGCCTGAGTAGGAATTGTTACCTGTAATATGCATATCTGGGCTGCCGAGTAATCCTTGCGGAATGGTGCTTATCAATGCGCTTAGCGCTGCAATAGACAATGCAAACAAACCAAATTGTAAAAACTTAAATTTGCGCGTTGTGGTTATGCTTTGCAGTTTTCCTCGTTGTTGCAAGACCAAGATCCACACCGCAACTAACACAAAGGTGAAAAAGCTCAGTGTACAAATCCCCAAGCTTAACAAAACCCACTCGTGCGTTTTTAAGGGCGTAAGTGAACTGCGGCCAAGTGCGACTGCAATAATCATCACCACCATCAACATGCCCCAAATTAAAATGCTGGGGCCAATCATTGGGCCGCCGACAAACAGCGGCCAGCGATTTTGGGGTAGATAAATTCTAATATTTTGGTTGCTGCTGCCTTGCTCAAGAACGAATGCTGGCGACCGAGTGAATACACCGATACTTTCCACTTTTTTCCACGCAATTGCGACAGTTTGCGTACCTGGGTGAAGTGGTAATTTTAATTTGCCATCAGTCACAGCAATAATCTGTGGATTGCCATCAATAGTGACGCTGGCTAAGGTTGCTTCAGCTGGCAAGGTGAAACCATATTGTCCGCCTTGATTCGAGCGAATTAATAATTCCAATTTGCTTTGGCTATTTCGATTGCTGGGTTCATAGTCGAGTTGCGCATTATCAATGGTAATAAAATTCCCTTTGGTAGCTTGCGGGCGATTTACCTCAATGCTTAATGCTTCGCCCGGCCAAGGTTGCCAAATCGGTAGCGTCTCATGTTTCTCCATTTGAATAGGTGCAATGCCTTTGGCTTCTGTATGCCAAAGCGTGCCTACGTTCAGTGACCAAATTTCTACCCAAGGTACATTTTTTGCGGCTTGCAATTGCAGCGGTGTTATTTGTTTGAGGCTTGAAGTCCATATAAATTCATCTTGGTTCGCTTCAAAATGCACAGCAACTTTCCCTGCGGCGTTGGCTTGTGTTGTGAGTGGTGCTTCGCCATTAAGCAGCGGGATTTCCACATTGATTGCACCAAAGGCGGGAGCGACACGCGATACAGTGGTTGTTACACTCCAATCCATATCAATATTTAATTCGCGGCTGACAACTACAAACGGCGCTATCGGCTCTGGGCGCAAGTGGTCAGATTTGTCGGCAGCTTGATCGCGCTCTACGCGTTGCAATTGTAGCGATTGGCTTTGTTGCTCTGCAGTAGGTGCGCCACTGACTTCCCAGCCGTTGGTATTGGCAGAAACATTATGTAGGCTAACTGGAAATTCTAAATTTAACGCATCGCGGCCTTGTAGGTTTGCTGTTAGCAATAGGGTGTGGCGACCTTTAGGTAAGCTCACTAACAAAGTTTGATTTGCGCTTTGCACTAAGGTTGCATCTTTGCCATCCACACTCACACGCGTTGGCCACCATTGTGATTTATCGGCGGGTAGCGGCAGTGAAATTAAATCGCTGCTGTGTACAACAATTTCAATCGTTAGTTGATCTTGTTGTGCATTGAGTTTTACGGATTCTATAGCAGCGCAATTGGGCAAACAGCGCGGTGCTTGTGTTAGCCGTGCTTCTAGTTCCGTTAAAATAGCGGGGTCTATAGTGACCTCGGCTTTAACATCATCCGTTGGTACGAGTAATAAACCTGCAACTAACAGGCTCGGTAAAAGGCTGGCGGTGGATGTTTTAGTAAAGCTGGGTAGCGTTATTTTTTTATCTAATAGACTAAAAAAGTGACGCAATAAAACACCCGCCAATAACAGTGGCAATATCACGCACAATAAATAACCCAAGCGATTAACCAGTGGTGGTACCAACAACAGTTTGGTGGTTTCATCGGCCGTAATGGGGCCAGTCCAACTTATGCTCACGCTATTGCGATTCCATGTGGGTACGGCCAAACCAGTTTGGGTTTGTTGCGATGGATCGTATTTTTTTGAAATAGCTTTACCTGCCATTCTTTGTAAATCAGAGCTCGTTAATACAGATCTTTTCATTCCTGATACAACAATTTCTTCAACGTTTTGATCAGGAAATTTTCCAACATCCTCCGCTGATATTGAATCAACCACTTGCGATTCCATTGCCATTACAGGCGCAGCGGCAGGAGCAGGTGCCTCAACAGCTTTATATCTTCTGGATTGCGTGAGTGCCGGTATAAAAGAAAACACCTCTTCGCTATCCAATTGCGGGTTAAGCGCGCTTCGCGCTTGATGCACCGTAAATGGCAGCAAGATCAATGCGAGTAGGAAAAATCCTACATAGGTATATTTCACAATAAAGTTTTTAAATTTCCCGCTCACAAATGCGGTGAGCGCTATAGCGATAATTAAATTCAACCAAATTAATACAGGTGCGCCTTCGCGGTGAAAAATAAGCACTAAAGTTACAGCGGTCAAAACACCGTAAGTGATCTTAGTTAATTTGGCGATTGCGACTGCAATAATTAATACGATAAACATATCCCACAAAGTCCATTGTGAAATCCAGCTTCCGTATTCACTGCTTGCACCCGTTGCGGTAAATAATGACCAGCCGGGTGGTAGGAAAAGTTGAGTGGATACGTTGTTAAATTCTTCATTCCAGCCGGTGACAGGAATAGTTAAGCTGCGCGGTAGCTGGCTAGTTCCTTCCAGATTTATATCGCGCTCGCGAATTTCTACGCCGGAATTTTTGCTGTTGGCGAGGTGGGTTACTAATTGCGGTTCTCCATCAACTTGCGCACTGGTCAATGCAAAAGGATTAAGGGTTTCAAGGCGCGAAGCGGTGGTGTGGCCGCTAATGCGATCCTTCATAATAAATTGGGTGCCGGTAAAACTTAGCCACGCATGTCTATTGAGCGATAAGTTTTTACCAAAGTCTTTATTTTCGCCGCGTTGTAACTCTTCAATTTTAAAATGTGTTTGCGGCGTCATTAAATACGCGGGTAGAGATTTCCAATCGTCGGGCAATTCAGTTTGTTGTGGGTCAATAGTTTGCACGCCAGAAATTTGCACGCTGCGCAATTGTGGTTGCCCTGCAAATACCCAAATCTCTTCTTCTGGCCACAACATTTCTTTTTGTGAAGGCTGAACTGCAGTCTTAATGGTTAAATCATTTAAGGGTGCAGTAGAAATACTGGTGAGTGTTAATTCCCAGGTGCCGGGTTTAACTTGAATGCGCAAGCTGCCGTCTTTTTCAATGCGTGCCGGTAAGGCGCTGGTAAAATCGGTGACGGTAAAACCGCTAAGCAACAATTGCCCAAGTTGTAGCTCGCGTTCTTTGCCGCTCACTTCTAATTGAAGTTGTGTGGTTAGGCTGAGTGGAATTGAATCTTCAAGTTTACGAAATACGCGCAGGTTAAACGTATCTTGGTGCGTCGCTGCGGTTTGTTTTTCACTCGCGGCCAGCCAGAGTTGGTTGTTGTCCTCAATTGCAGGTGAGGCCACCATCTTTCCGTTTAAATTTAATTGCACTATGCCGGTTTGCGTGGGGATTTGCAGAGTGCGTGGCATTTCGCTCCAGCGAATTTCACCGCTAATTTCATGGGTGCCCACCGCTAAAAATACTTCTGGAACATTGTTTTTATCGCGCACGGCGATGCTGGCCCGGGTGTCAGAAGAGTTATCGCTCACATTTTGTGGCCAAAAGTCTGCGTTGCCAGGCAAGGCTACCCAATCGTTCTTATAGGCTTCAATACGCTGTGTAAAACGCGCGCCAGTTGTATTTGCATCAATGCGCAATTCAGAAGGCCAAGTGCAGGCGCGAGTGGCATTGTTGTATAAGAAGGGGCAATTTAAATCTGGGTGTTTTTCCAATACCCAGGGTTTCCATTCTTCAAGCGATTTGGGTACTTCAACCGCAAGGCAATGTGCACAGGTGAGGATGATAAGCAAGCTGGCTATGCGCGCAATTAATTGGGACATACAAGTGTTCCTTTTTGTTATCGAATGTGGAGGCGAGTATAGGGGTTACAGGGGGCTGGTGCGCAAGATAATAGGCGGGCGTAGCTGAAGGAGTTGTGAATATTTGTAGAGTGTTTAACGCTAGCTATAAAAAAAGCCGCTATTCATGAGCGGCTTTAATGTGTAAAGAATGAGTTTTCCGTAAGCTTATTTCGGTACTTTAGGTTTCGGTGTTCTGGGCTTAATAGAATTATTCACTCTAGGCGCAGCTTTCGCTTTAGGCGCGTAGATTTTCTTCGCGGGTTCATTCACTGTTTTGCTGCCACCACGACGAACTTTCGCAGGCGCATCGGCGCGGCTTACGGGTTTCTTCGGTGCCGGTGCGGCTTTCACTTTGCGTTGATTTAAGGGTGGCGATTCAGTGACATCAAAACCTTTCACGCGCACGCGCTTAATTTTGCTGCCGACTAAATCTTCAATCAGTGTGAGTTTGTATTCTTCGGCTGGGCACACCAAAGAAATCGCCGTGCCTTTTAATCCTGCACGGCCAGTGCGGCCAATGCGGTGCACATAGTCTTCGGTGAAGAAGGGCAAATTCAAATTCACCACAAAATCCAAACCTTGAATATCCAAACCGCGCGCAGCAACTTCGGTAGCCACTAAGACTTGCAGTTTGCCATCTTTAAAATCTTGCAGTGCACGGCGGCGTGAACCTTGGGTTTTCTCGCTGTGAATTACCGCTGCATCCACGTTATCCAATTTGAGTGCGGCAATCAGCTTATCCGCTTCTTCGCGGGTGCTGCTGAAGGCCATTACTTGATACCAGTTTTGGCTGCGCAAGAGATGTACGAACAATTCATATTTGCGCGCATCATCCACGGGGTAAACCACATGGTCGATGGTTTCGGCCACGGCATTGCGTTTGGATACTGCCACAATCTGAGGCTTATTCATCGCCTGTTTGGATAGGTTAGTCACCAGCGGTGAGCTAGTCGCAGAGAAGAATAGGGTTTGATGTTTGCGCACTATGCCGGTGAGTAACTTATGAATATCGTTCACAAAGCCCATATCCAACATGCGGTCGGCTTCATCTAACACCGCGAATTCCACTTTGGCCAAATTGATATTGCCCAGCTCTACATGCTCAAGCAGTCGACCTGGTGTTGCCACCAAAATATCCACGCCGTTGCGCAACTTGCTCGCTTGGCTGGTGACTTTTACACCGCCATACACAGTCGCCACTTTAAATGGCAAAAACTGGGCCAGCGCCTGAATATTTTCGGCAACCTGTTGCACCAACTCGCGCGTGGGGGCGAGCACCAACATGCGGGTATTAAAGGCTTCTGGCGTTTTGGGTTTATCAACCATTTGCTGCAGTATCGGCAAGGCATAGGCGCAGGTTTTACCCGTACCGGTTTGGGCGGTGGCGAGCATATCGCTGCCACGGCGGGCGATGGGAATCGCCTGCTGCTGAATGGGGGTCATCTGCTGATAACCCATCACTTTAATGGCGTGCAGTAATTCTGGGGCAAGGCCGAGGGAGGCAAAATTCATAATCATTTAACTAAACAAAAAATAGGGCAGGCAGTATAACAGCTTGCGGCTTGGGTATTTTGATTGCTTTTGGGCGTGTAGAATCGCGGCCACGTTCAAATGCCACTAAGGGATTTTTATGCTGTTTTCAGACCCGCTATCAGCCTCGCTTGCCTACCGGCTTGATCAAATTGCCGATGCCTATACGCCGCTGCTATTGCTAATCGCACTTCTAGACCTTGTGCTTAGGTGGCGTGCTGGCGACAAGCTGCACGGCTTGAAATTGGTCTACGCCGTTACGGTGGTTTACGGCTGGATGTTTACCGATAACCGCTTCCAGCTGTGGCACAGCCCAGGGTTAGATTATTCCACCCATACAGCTGGGGCTTTAGCCTTGGTCATCTGTATTGCAGGGCATAAACGCATGGCCGTAAAACTCGTGCTCACGATGTCGCTGGTTCTTTATGGCGGCCTTATGAACCTGCTGGGTTATCACTCATGGCCAGATATGCTGTCTACGGCAATGATTATTGGGCTTTGTTTATTGCCTATGATCCTGTTTCGTACTCGGTTTACCTCTAGGCTTTTGGCGGCATCTTAAAGATGCTGATGATTAGATTGAAAAAGCCTAAAAAACAACCAGCAAAGCCTTGAATGCGCGCGAGCATTGGGTGTATTTATGGTATTCTGCGCGCCTTTTTACGTTCTACCTTCCTTTTGTTTGGATTCCAGTTCTTTCTTTTTTTAGAGATATATATGGCAGTAAAACCCGTTTATCGCGTTATTTTCCTCAACCAAAGCCAAGTTTATGAGTTGTTTGCCAGCGCTATTTACCAAAGCGAGATGTATGGCTTTATTGAAGTGGAAGAGTTTGTGTTTGGCGAGCGCAGCCAAGTATTGATTGACCCCGCCGAAGAGAAACTTAAACAAGAATTCGCCGGTGTAAAACGCTCTTATATCCCCATGCATGCAATTGTGCGTATCGACGAAGTAGAAAAAGAAGGCCCCGCAAAAATCAGCGAAGTTAAAGGCGGCGGTAGCGATAAAATCGCCCAGTTCCCTTTTGGCGGTTTTGTACCTAACCCCAATCTAGGCGAATAAAAAGTCAGGTGAGTAACGTCTAAATATCCGTCTTCAAGGTTAGCCCTCAAACGTGTTGAGGGCTTTACACTTTCCCGCTAAGCCTGCTGCAAATTTCCCGCTACACTTGTTAGATCTTCATAACTATAACAACGCATATGTCCCAACCTCTTATTCTTGCTATAGACCAAGGTGGCCAAAGCTCGCGCGTGGCTGTTTACACGCACGTGGGTGAATGCCTGCACAGTTTTTCGGCAGCTTGTTCAACAACCCATGAATTCATTAATGGTGTAGAGCATATCGAACAAAGCCCGCGCGATATTTTGCTGGGTATAAAAGCCTGCATGGAAAAAATAACTGTAGCCTTGGGCGATGATGTAAAAAATATTGTCGCTGCGGGATTTGCAGGGCAGGGCTCATCGCTTTTGTGCTGGAATAATCAAACCGGTGAAGCGCTCTCGCCGGTATTGAGTTGGCAGGATATTCGCGGTGATCATTATTTAAAAAATATGTCGCTCACGCATTCACAAGCGCAACGCATTACCGGCCTGCGCGTTTCACCCCATTATGGTGCCAGTAAAATACGCTGGTGTTTAGACAATAACCCTTTAGTTGCCAGCGCCTTTAATAATAACTCACTCAGTATTGGCCCCATTGTTAGTTATATTTTTTGGCATTTATTGAATGCCAATCTTGTTGATCCCGGTCACGCGCAGCGCACATTGTTGTGGAATCTCCAAATAAATGATTGGGATAGTTCGTTGCTGGAATTATTTAATATACCTCGCGAACTCTTACCGCAATGTAAATACCACAACAGCCATTTTGGCGATTTAGCCTTAGGTGAAATTAAAATTCCATTTACCGCTAGCGCACGCGATCAAGGTGCATCGCTCTTTGCGCGTGGCCTGCCCGATAAAAATGCCTGTTACATTAATATAGGAACAGGTGCATTTATTCAGCGCTTAAGTGAAAACTTGCATGCGCCAGAAGGCATATTAGTTAGCCCTTTATGGATTCCAGAAAATAGCACTGCTAAACAATATTACTGCTGGGAAGCCACCGTTAATGGCGCAGCAGCGGCTATAAGTTTTTTGCAGCAACACACTGGCCTGCAAATTACGCCTGCTGAAATGAATAAAGCCTTGGAACTTAGTCCAACACAAGAATGTTATTTTTTAAATGCAGTGGGTGGATTAAGTGCGCCTTATTGGCGAACTGATTTGCAATCGCAATTCAGTGAAAATATTTCAGCCGATGAAAAAATTTTGGCGTGGTTAGAATCCATAATTTTTCAAATTGCCATTAATGTTCGTTTAATGGATGAATTAAGCGGCGCGCAAAAAATTTATATCAGCGGCGGTTTCAGTAAAGCAGATGGTCTCTGTCAAAAGCTTGCCGATTTGTTGCAGGTTCCTGTGCATCGCAGTGAAAATACCGATGCAACTTTGCAGGGCATCGCTTGCATGGCTGCCGCTATCCCAGATGTGTGGGAATACATTGCAGAAGAAGACATTTTTCAGCCTCAGCAAAACCCATCGCTTATACATGCTTTTGATATATGGCAAAACGCTATGAGCCGCTGGCTTAGTACAAAATAATCAAAATAATCAAAAAATTCGTTATTTAATTTATATAAAAGTCGGCTACACTTGAGCGATCTTCCGGTTGGACTCTACTGATGAAATATGATCTCGTCGTGATAGGAGCAGGTATTCAGGGCGCGGGAGTCGCCCAAGCAGCAGCGGCAGCAGGTTATACCGTATTAGTGTTGGAGCAGTCTTCACCAGCGGCGGGCACGTCCAGTAAGTCTTCAAAATTAATTCATGGTGGTTTACGTTATCTTGAGAGCGGCCAATTTGGTTTGGTGCGCGAGAGTTTGCGTGAGCGTGCAATTTTACTCAGGCTTGCGCCAGATTTGGTCAAGTTACAGTCGTTACATATCCCCGTTTATAAAAATGCCAAACGCAGCCCGAGCACTATCCGCGCTGGTTTGAGCCTTTACTCGCTCTTATCCGGCTTTGATTCCAACGCCATGTTCCGCAGTTTGCCCAAATCGGAATGGGGTAATTTAGATGAACTCAAACAGGATGATCTAGAAGCGGTATTTCGCTATTCCGAAGCCCAAACCGACGATGCCGCGCTTACCCGCGCCGTACTTCACTCCGCAATGGAGTTGGGCGCAGATTGTGAAATTCCGGGCTGCTTTGTCAAAGCGCATATCAACTCCCAGTCTTGCTTGGTGGAGTATGAAAGCGAGTACGGTTTTAAAACCGCCAGTTGCCGAGTCTTAGTGAACTGCGCAGGGCCTTGGGTAAGCAACGTAATTTCAGGCATTGAGCCCGATATGTATTTGCCCAAGGTAGATTTGGTGCAAGGTAGTCATTTGATCTTACCGCCACTCTTGAGAAACTATTTCTATTTAGAAGCCCCGCAAGACAAACGTGCCGTATTCGCGCTGCCATGGCAGGGCAAGTTAATGATCGGCACCACCGAAAAAATTCACTACGGCGAGCCTGAAAAAGCCCAGTGCTCCATTGAAGAGCGCGATTATCTCTTGGAGGTTTTGCAGCATTACTTCCCACGGCTAGAGATTGATATGAATCAGGTGGATAGTTTTGCCGGCCTGCGGGTATTACCGCGCAGTGACAAATCGGCCTTTTCGCGCACCCGTGAGGTCTTGTTTGAAGTGGATAACGAGGAGCGGCCTAGGTTTATTTCGGTAATGGGCGGCAAGCTCACCACCTACCGCGCCACCGCGCTCATGGCCTTGGCCAAAGTAAAATCTTCCCTGCCTACCAAAGAGCGAATTGCTGATACCAGCCAGATTCCCTTGTCGCCCGTCGATTGGCATTAAGAGCATTGGCATTAATTCACGCGAAACTGATAAAAATCATTGGTGCTACCCGCATCTGCCGTTAAAATGCGGCGCTAGATCATCTCTGGCAATCCTTCTTGATTGCCATTCTGTCCACCCTCAGCTTTAAGGACTCACTGTGAACTTTACTGGCGCTCACATTCTCTCCATCAAACAATTTGAACGTGCTGATATTAAGCGAATCTTTGACGTGGCCGATGCCATGGAGCCCTATGCGTTGCGCAAAAAAGTCACGCGCGTGTTAGAGGGTGCCATTTTAGGCAATATGTTTTTTGAACCGAGCACGCGCACGCGGGTAAGCTTTGGCGCCGCCTTTAACTTGCTGGGCGGCAATGTGCGCGAAACTACGGGTTTTGAAAGTTCATCCATCACCAAAGGCGAATCGCTCTACGATACCGCGCGCGTACTCTCTGGTTATAGCGATGTGATTTGTATGCGTCACCCTGCCGGTGGTTCAGTGTCAGAATTTGCCGAAGGCAGCCGCGTGCCCGTGATTAACGGTGGCGATGGCCCTAACGAACACCCCACGCAAGCGTTGTTAGATTTGTACACCATTCGCAAAGAAATGCGCTCCAAAGGGCGCGGCTTAGACGGCTTGCGCATTGCCATGATTGGCGATTTAAAACATGGCCGTACCGTTCACTCGCTGTGCAAATTGGTGAGCTTATTTAGCGATATTCAACTCACACTGATATCGCCCAAAGAATTAGCCATGCCGGATTATATTGTTGAAGAATTGCGCATGGCGGGCAATAAAGTCACCGTGACCGATGACTTGATGCACAGCATTTCCGATATCGATATTGCCTATTCCACGCGCATTCAAGAAGAGCGTTTTAGCAACAAAGAAGAAGCCGATTTATACCGTGGCCGCTACCGCTTGAACCAACGTATTTACACCGAACACTGCCAACCCAACACCGTAATAATGCACCCGCTGCCGCGCGATTCCCGCGAAGAAGCCAACGAGTTAGATAACGACCTCAACACCAACCCCAACCTCGCCATTTTCCGCCAAGCGGATAACGGCGTGGTGGTGCGCATGGCGTTGTTTGCCTTAGTGTTAAACGTTGCAGATCAAGTGGATAAATACGCGCGTGAAGTGAATTGGCATAGCTCGTTGCGTGGTTAATTTTTAGGAAAAATGACTAAGCGATCAATTCGCTATATTGCGGTTATAGTGCTGCAGCGTAGCGATTTGTGTGGCAAGGATATTAGGAATTTTTTCTGCTAGGTTTTGTTCCATATGCATTTTTTCTAAGCAGCTTTTTAAGTGAGCTGCGTCTTGTATTAAAACCAAAGATTTATGAAATGCAGTAAATACGTGCTCACCGTAGGCACCGAATACTTTTGCGAGTGCCGGTGTTGGAATATCTCCCCATGCGGCTACCATCATTGCCAAATCAATAATATCTCGGCTCATGGTGGATTTATCTAAACCTCTATCGGCATTGGCGAGAAGTTTTTCTGCAAACATATCTTCTTGCGAAAGCGTGGGAACGCCAAATGCTGGGTTTACTTGGCCATGAATACTAATACGCGCTTCGCTCACTAACTCCACGCGAATGGCAATGCCATCCATCTCTAACACGGTGCGAATACCATAGCGGTCTGCGCGAACTTCGCGTAGGTGTTTAACTGGGGTGTTTAATAAAGTGTTTAAGTCATTGGTTACTGTATTGCGCAGCAATCTATAGCCTTGGTTGGAGGCGCATAAAAAATCAATATCAAGCGATTCGCGATATTCATTCAGTGAAAGCACAATCGCTGTTCCACCTGCAAAATAACATTCTGCTTCTTGCAGCAGGTCACAATTAAATGCTTTTAACACTTTAGCAATGCGTTGGTGGTGCGGGCGGTTAAACATGAAAAACCCCATTGCCAAATTCTTTTACAAGGCGGTTAATCAGTTGTTGTTCTTTATCGGTTAAATGCGCTTGGTCTACGTAATGCCAATTGCGTTCATAGAGTGCTAGCGCCTCATCTTCTTCAATAAGGTCGCCGTCTTGGCGGTTCCACGCAATCAGTTTAAGTTGTGGGTATTCGGCGATAGGAAGCTGCATCGAGAATTTCCATAGAGTTTGCAGGTGTTTGAGTAAAAGCATAGTGCTTTTCCTAAGGGGTTACAACAAGCGGTGTTTTTTATGAGCCAATTGCGATAAATAAGTGAATTTGTTGTGCTGCTAATTTATGATTGCGGCGACAAGATAAATTGAAAATATTTTTTAATAGGGAGTCGTCATCCTCGCGCAGGCGAGGATCCAGCTTTTAATTTTAGATTACAGCTGATCTCCGCTCGGTAACTTCTCGTGCGCTGCTCTACCTCCTGCATCCATGCAGTCGTACGCGAGGATGACGATTCCCTACTAAATATTGCGTTACCTAGTTCCCAAGCTCCAGCTTGGGAATTCAGATTGGCGCTACCAAGCAAGTAGCTTGGGAGCGAGAAAAATATTCAGAGCTTCGCGGCTAAAGCCGCTCCTACGACTAATCCAGATCGGAACTCCTCAATGACAAACATAATAATTTACGCCATGGGCACCGGCGGTGATATTGACCCTATGGTGGGTGTTGGAATCGAGTTGCAGCGGCGGGGTCATGCGGTTACATTTTTATCTAACGATTATTT
>CAZZEV010000057.1:0-13955 GCA_964653305.1 uncultured Cellvibrionaceae bacterium
GCACTTGATAATGTCATGGGTATTCCTTCTTGTTATGGTTCTCACTCACAGACAACTACTACCCACTAAAATTCCATACACGTTTCAAATATCCGCAAAATCTATGCGGTAGCGTAAAAAATCCAGTCAGTTGGCTGCGCGGGCGGGAGTCTACGTGGAATTTATGACACTTCAAATCTATTTTTGCGGCGAGTCTGTTTTAGTCTAAAAAAATTGATGGCGTTCAAATCCTGAACAAAAAGAAGGTAAATTGTGTTTCTTTTAGTGGCTATTTGGGAATTATTAGGTAACAAGTTCGCCTTACTTATTACCTAACCTTTTACTTAACTTGTTACCTGACAGTTGATAAATAATAAATCGGATATTTACAGAATATCACTAGCATCCAAAAACTGCACAACGCCCTTATTGCTAGGCACAAAATGTTCAACCGTTGTACAAGAATCAGTCTCCGGTTCGGCAACAGCGTTTTTATCAATCTTCAAATCTGCAAAATTAAACAACGCCGTATCAGCCAATTGCGAAGGCGTAACATTTTTAATAGCTGAAAATAAGGTTTCAGTACGGCCTGGATACTGTTTCTCCCAGCCGTGCAACATATCCTTAATCACTTGACGCTGAAGATTCTCCTGCGAGCCACAGAGGTTGCAGGGAATAATAGGGAAGCCTTTTAACTCGGCAAATTCAATAATGTCGGCCTCACTGCAATAAGCTAGCGGGCGAATCAAAATATTACGTTTGTCATCCGCTAACAGCTTGGGGGGCATGGCCTTAAGCTTGCCGCCGTAAAACATATTTAAAAATAAAGTTTCGATTATGTCATCGCGATGATGACCCAATGCAATTTTAGTTGCGCCTATCTCGTCGGCAAAACTATAAAGCGTGCCGCGACGCAAACGCGAACAGAGGCCGCACGTCGTTTTACCTTCAGGAATAATTTCTTTAACGATACTGTAGGTATCTTTTTCGATGATATGAAAGGGCACACCCAACGCAGTTAAATATTCGGGTAATACATGCTCAGGAAAACCCGGTTGCTTTTGATCCATATTGACCGCGACGATTTCAAAATTAATCGGTGCAGTTTTCTGCAGACTAAGCAGAATATCCAGCATGGTATAAGAGTCTTTGCCGCCGGAAAGGCAGACCATGACCTTATCGCCTTCTTCAATCATGTTGTAATCAACAATTGCAGTGCCCACCAAACGGCGCAAACGTTTTTGCAACTTGTTAAACTCCAAACGATCTTGGCGTACATGCAACTCTTTCATAGACATTAACTCAATACTAAAACAGGGTTCAGCGAGCGGAATGATGCTTTCGCTAAAAAGGCGCGCATTGTACGGATTTTGCGCATCAGAGGGAATGACCAAGGCGTAAGTTTCAAGCTTTATCTACACAACAGCGGCAAGGCAGGTCATCCCTCAAAAAGCCCCAATTTGTAAAGCGGAAAATCCTTGCCTCATCCCCTCCTCTAATACTGCCCCCGATGTTTATAAATCAGCCAATTTTTTCATTGTTTTTCCATTATTGTTCATTTTTATCGCTATTTCGGGGCTATTTAAAGGCCCTTATGCGGCACCTTGCCCATGGCATAGGCCTTGCTCTTACTTAACAGAGAAGAATGTTCAGAAACCTTAAAACCATCTTAGGATGGCATGTCGATCGGAGTAACAGGTATGACGATATTGCGTTCAGTGTGGCAAAAACTATCGGGCAAGCATTCAGCGGCAAAAACCACCGCTAGCAACCCCACATTGCCTAAAGCTGCAGCGCTTACTCTAGCGAGCGTGTCACCTATCGCTAAAACCTCCAAGGACAACCTTCCCGATCAATATTTACCGCTCTGGCAATTATTAAATCAGCGACAGCTGATTGAGGTAAAAGTTGAAGGCAGCTCACTGACCTATCAAACGTTAATTTTAGCCATTGATGTACAACGCGGTCTTTTATGGTTGGACGACCTCTTTCCCAACCAACATGTGTTAGAGATTGGCGATCAGATTAGCCTGCGCCATCATCGCAATGGCGAACAACTCAGTTTTAGCTCGCCTATTCTGGCGTGGGGTAGCAACTACGGCGCTAATGGCTTGGCGATTATATTGCCAGATCACCTCTTATACACGCCCCGTCGTCAGTTCCGTCGTGCCGATATGGGTGATAAACCTAGCTTGAGCCTTAAACTGAGAGCCATTGGGCAAGATATAAGCTATGGCAGCGTGCTCGATATTTCCAGCGGCGGCCTGCGCGCCAGTGTTCCCGGCAATATGCTAGGTCAGCTGCGTCACGGTGCGCTTTTACCCCTCTGTGAATTCACCCTAAGTGATGAACTGACTATTCGCTGCAGCGCGCGGGTCCGCAGTTTCCGCTTGTTGCGCACGCCGCATCGCCACACTCAAGTGAGCATAGAGTTTATCGACCTTCCTGTGGAGCGAGCGCAACAACTGCAACAATTCATCAATAATTTTATTTACTTACAGCAACCCCAAGAACAACAAACTTTACGTAGCGCTTAATTTGTGCTGGCCAGCAAAAAATACATCTTGCGCTAAGCTTTTCTCTAATCAGAGAGAGTCTTTAATTCATTCTCCACACCCATAAGCAATCAAATATTGTCTCTACAACAGGTTTTACAACAGGAAAACACCATGCGGAATAACGGAGCCATTACCGGGCGCGAAGTGAGTATTGCCATCAATGAGGAGATAGTCTCCTCATCTGACTTGAAGGGCACCATTCTCTTTTGCAACGACACCTTCTGCAAAATCTCTGGCTATACGCGCGACGAACTACTGGGACAACCCCATAGTATTTTGCGCAACCCTCATATGCCCGCACCAGTATTTGCCGCCTTCTGGCAAACCTTAAAAGCTGACAAGCCGTGGATGGGAATCGTAAAAAACCGTTGTAAAAATGGCGATCATTATTGGGTTGATGCCTATGTCACACCCGTGCATGATCACGGCCGAGCCGTGGGCTATGAATCGGTTCGGGTTAAAGCCGATCAAGAACGAATTAGACGCGCCGAAGCAGTTTATGCACGTATCCAACAAGGTCAGACCATTTACCCGCTTTGGGAGAAACTTTGGAGTCAGTGGGGTAATGCACTGGTGATCGCATTGCTTAGCTTTGTGATTATGGGAGTTATCGCCTTTGTGGCCGGTTCACCTTCGCTCGGGCTAATTGCAGGCTTAGCCCTGGCTTCACTGGCGATTGGATTTAGCGCCCACCAAATTAATCTCAGCAGTTTATCCAGTGCGATTGACGAAGCGCATAAAGTTATCAACGACCCTACCGCGGCCTACATTTATACTGGCCGCTGCGACGCTCAGGGTGAAATTCTACTAGCTCAAATCGCCAGTAAAGCTCGTTTACGTACTGCGCTCGGTCGCTTTGGCGAATCGGCGTACGAGATGTATATCAAAGCTAATGCTGCTCACGAGCAGGCACAAAAAACCTACAAAGGCATTACCGCCCAACAGCGCGAAACCGCTAACGTTGCCAATGCTATGCAACAAATGTCGCTGGCGGTACAAGAAGTTGCCGTTGGGGCGACACGAACCTCCTCTGCAACCAGCATGGCAATTACCGAGGTTGAACAAGGCAAGCAAGTCATCTCAGTAGCCAATAACGCCATTTCTGATCTATCGACTATGGTGGCCAATCTTGGTCAGGTAATGAGTAAATTAAGTGAAGATAGCGGCAAAATAGCCAGCGTGGTGGATGTGATTCGCGGCATCGCGGAACAAACCAATCTGCTCGCCCTCAATGCGGCCATTGAGGCAGCACGCGCTGGCGAGCAAGGCCGAGGCTTTGCAGTGGTAGCCGATGAAGTAAGGCACCTTGCACAGCGCACACAAGAATCCACTCGCCATATTCAAGAAATTATTGGCAACTTAGGTAAAGCCACCACGGATGCCAGCAGCAATATGGAAAGTTGCCAAGAGCTCGCAAATCGCAGCGTAAATGAAATGGGCAATGTGCATGAAGCCTTAAATGCGATTGCCAATTCAGTGAATAGCATTGATCAAATGTCTCACCAAATTGCGACCGCCGCTGAAGAACAATCCTCTATGGCTCGCGAGATTGAGCAAAATACCAACACCATTGCACATATTTCCGATCAATCACAAATGCAAGTAAATGAAGCCGATAGACTCAATCACGAAATGGCTGAACTTTCACAGAAACAAAAAGATTTGATTACACGCTTTAACTAAAGCAGGAGCGCGAGTGCTCACTCGCGCAACTTTACTGCACACCCATTCGTAAGCCTGTCACAATTCCCTGCTTCATATTCATTCTCAGCCAATAAACTGCCACGTGCCTGCGCTCTTGAATCTATAATGTGAACATGAATTGCGTTATTCGCATTCCATTAAATTTCTTAATGAGCGCGCTATGTTATCGACTACTGAATTAACTGAACTTGACCGCGAATATCTTTGGCACCCCTACACCTCTTTTACCAATCCATCGCCCGTTTTCCCAGTGCGCCGTGCGCAAGGCGTACACATTGAGCTAGCAGACGGCCGCAAACTTATTGATGGCATGTCATCTTGGTGGAGCGTTTTACACGGCTACAACCATGCCGCTATTAACAAAGCGATTACTGATCAATTGCACCAATTTGCCCATGTGATGTTTGCCGGTTTTACCCACGAGCCAGCCGCAAAACTTGCAAAGACTTTAGTTGAAATAACACCGCCAGGTTTAAACAAAGTTTTCTTTTCTGACTCAGGGTCAGTTGCGGTTGAAGTTGCGCTAAAGATGGCAATTCAATATTGGCATTCACAAGGCGAAGCGCAACGTACAACTTTTTTAGCGCTTAAAAAGGGATATCACGGCGATACCATAGGTGCCATGGGGGTGTGTGATCCACATTCTGGCATGCACCATTTGTTTCATCAAAGTATTTCACACCATTTATTTGCCGATGAACCCAGCTGTAAATTTGGTGAACCCTTTGATGAAAAAGGCTTTGCCAATTTTTCACACCTCTTGCAACGCAATCGCCAAAAAATTGCAGCCGTTATTTTAGAGCCAATTGTACAAGGTGCAGGCGGCATGCGTTTTTATTCGCCAGTATTTTTACAGCGTGTACGCGAGCTGTGCGATCAACTTAATGTGCTATTAATCGCCGATGAAATTGCCACTGGCTTTGGCCGCACTGGAAAATTATTTGCCTGTGAACACGCCAATATCAGCCCCGATATTATGTGCATCGGCAAAGCCTTGACAGGCGGCTATATCACACTGGCCGCAACACTCTGCAACGACAAAGTGAGCGATGGCATTTGCAAAGGTACTAATAGCGTATTTATGCACGGCCCTACTTTTATGGCTAACCCCCTCGCCTGCGCAGCGGCAAATGCCAGTATTGAACTGCTGCGAAAGATGGATTGGAAAGCAAAAGTAAACAACATTGAACAGCAATTGAAAACTGAATTAGAAGAATGCCGTGACTTACCGGCTGTGGCTGACGTGCGCGTGTTAGGTGCTATAGGTGTAGTGGAATTGCGTGAACCTGCCAATGTCGCTGAACTGCAACCTCAATTTGTAGAGCTGGGTATTTGGGTCCGGCCTTTCGGAAAATTAGTTTACTTAATGCCGCCTTTTATTATTAATGAGCAAGAGTTGCGTTTGCTGACTTCAGGAATTAAAACAGTATTGACCAATCTGAAATAAAAAATCCCGAAGTGAGAGCAACCTCACGTCGGGATTTTTATATGCACTATTTCGAGTATTACTGAATTTTTTTGATGCCCACTGCAGCACGCACCTTTTCTAACAGCGGCTTGCTATGCGCACGCGCTTTTTCAGCACCTACTTGTAACACCTCTTCAATATGAGCAGGGTTTGCCAAGAGTGCTTCGTATTTTTCACGCGCCTCACCCACTTGATTATTAATCAAATCAAATAATTGTTTTTTCGCCTCGCCCCAGGCTATGCCCTCAGCAAATGCTTGGCGCATATCGGCAGTTTGTTGCGGCGTTGCAAATGCTTGCCAAATTTGAAATACCGTTGAAGTATCCGCATCTTTTGGCTCACCAGGTTCTAGCAAATTGGTCACAATTTTATTAATGGATTTTTTCAATTGTTTTTCGGGTAAAAATAACGGAATAGTATTGCCGTAACTTTTACTCATCTTGCGGCCATCTAAACCCTGCAAGACAGCAACATTGTCATCCACTAAAGCTTCTGGTAATACAAAGTGCTCGCCGTAGTGGTGATTAAAACGTGCGGCAATATCGCGCGCCATTTCAATATGTTGAATTTGATCTTTACCTACCGGAACTTTATTGGCATTGAACATTAAAATATCGGCGGCCATTAAAATCGGGTAAGAGTACAAACCCATAGTAATGCCAAAATCTGCATCATCGCCTGCCGCCAGATTCGCATCCACCGAGGCTTTATAAGCATGAGCGCGATTCATTAAACCTTTAGCGGCCATGCAAGTGAGCATCCAGCACAACTCTGGAATTTCTGGCACATCGGATTGACGATAAAAAATTGCGTTGTCGGTATCTAACCCCAGCGCCAACCAGGTCGCGGCAATTTCACGCGTTGATTGATGCACTAACACGGGGTCATGGCATTTTATCAACGCATGAAAATCAGCAAGAAAATAAAAAGATTGCACATCGGCACGTTCGCTTGCCGCTATGGCGGGGCGAATGGCGCCCACATAATTACCTAAATGAGGAGTTCCGGTGGTAGTAATGCCGGTAAGAACACGTTGCTTGCTCATGGTTATGCTTCTTAGTCTGAATAGGCCAGTTTAGTTTGAATAAAAAACCGAGTAAAAGCGGCATTATACAGGCAAGCACTTAAGATTAGCGCGGGGGAAATATTAAAAACGCAGGTACCAGCAGCAGAAAGCGGCTATTTATTAGCCGCCTGATGCAAACTCGCTTCTTGCAGAATAAGCGTTTCATAACCGGCTTGATTTAAAAGTTGTGCCGCGACATCGGCACGACGGCCAGCATCATCTGTCACCACATAAATTTGCGACTGATCCAAACTTGCTAAATTTTTACGTAACTGACTGAGGGGAATATTACGACTATTTGGAACTGACTGAAAACGCCGCTCAAGTGGTAGACGGACATCGATAAGTTGGTAACGATTATTTTCTGATTCCTGATTCTTGACCAGATCATTGTAAGAAATAAAACGACGCACAGGCTCTTGGAGTAGCGTAAGGAAATCACTTTTTTCCAAACACATCAACTTACCCTGCGTGAGCATCATCACGGTAGCATTGCGTGTGGTGTCACCCACTAAAGCTTCTTCACCAAAATAATCGCCAGGGCGAAGCGCAGCCAAAATGTTGCCTTGTTTGTCTTGAACTTTAGCGCTGCCCGTTTCCAGCACATAAAAGAATTCACCACGTTCCCCCTCTTTAATTATCACTTCATCGGCAACAACTTTTTGTGATTTAAAACGCATGAATAGCTGACGGATGTTACCGGGTGGGATTTTATTAAAGAATGGCGACTGCAATAAGCTCGACATCCAGTCGCCCTCTTCTGCCTCATCGAATTCGGCTTGTTCGACTTTTTCGTGAGAAACTTCTGTCGGTTCTTCGTTACCGCTTTCACTCCACGCCAACACCAAATCCGAAAAATCACTTTCTACAGACAAAATGACCACCGAGGATTTTGCAACGGCAGAAACTTTAGTGGGCGAGACACTGTTAAGCGGCACCTTATGGGATTCGTCTTCGCTGGAAATGGACGTTACGGCAAATTGCGAATCGATTAGATCAACATTACCGCTCACCAAATAGAGCGATTCCGTAAGCTCACGTCCACGCTTAAAAATGATGGCACCCTTGCCATACTCTTTTAGGCTAGCTTTTTCGATGACCTTGGATAAGTACTCATAAGCCAAAGTATTAAAGGGAGAAAATCGAGCGAGGAGTTCGTGTGTAAGCGCCATAGACTGCTCCAGATAATGCGACGAGACAATCACGAAGTATAAACAGCTGGCGCTAAAAACGGCGATGATTTGCCAAGTCTTAGTACTGAGTCACATTAGCCTTGACTATATGTGCCATCAAAAGCTCAAAGCCTGCGGATAGCGAAAAAATGCTTGCGCTACCAAGAAAAGATAGTGCGCGTCTGCCACCCCAGCTAACTCACGAATGGAGTGCATAGCAAAAGTAGGCACACCGACATCTATGGTTTTTACCCCAACTTCTGATGACACAATTGGGCCAATTGTACTACCGCACCCCATATCAGTTCGCGCAACAAACACTTGCACTGGCACCTGATTCTGCTCACACAGCCAATTAAAAAAGCCACTGGTTTCACTGGTGGTCGCGTAGCGTTGATTTGCATTGATTTTAACGACTGGCCCGCGATTCAATAAAGGACCGTGGTTTTCGTCATGGCGATCCATAAAGTTGGGATGAACGCCGTGCGCATTATCTGCAGAAATCATCAACGAACGCTCAATCACGCGAATACGGGTTTCAGTATCGGGAATTAAACGCTCCAAAAATTGTTGCAACATGGGACCTTTAGCACCGCAACAAGAAGTACTGCCTACTTCTTCGTGATCGGTACAAATTAATAAACTGGATACATTTTCATCCGCATTTAAAATAGCTTGTACGCCCACAAAACAACTAAGCAAATTATCCAGCCGCGCACTGGCAATAAAATCTTGCTGTAAACCAATTAGTGCTGGCGCGTGGGTATCGTACAAACTCATTTCAAAATCTAACACTTGCACAGCGTCTGTTTTCGGATATTCGAGTTTAAGTTGCGCCAATAACAGCGATTTAAAATTAGGTGCAAGTGTTTGCGTTGCATCCATTTGCAACAACAATGGCACTATGTCTTTTTGCGGATTAATACTGCGATTGTTATTAACTTCGCGATCCAAATGAATTGCCAAACTCGGCACAGTGGCTACGGCTTGTTTAAAGTTAACCAAAGCGCTTGCGATTTTATTGTTATTGGTTTTATAGGTTACGCGACCCGCCAGCGATAAATCGCGATCAAACCAAGGCGCAAGCAACGCACCGCCGTAAACTTCTACACCCAACTGCACATAACCTTTACGACTTAAATCCGGCTGGGGTTTTACTTTTAAACAGGGGCTATCGGTATGCGCGCCGAACATACGAATACCGCTATCCAGCAGCGGTTTTTTACCGTAAATAAAAGCAATAATCGACGAATCATTGCGCTGCACAAAATAGCGCTTGCCAGCTTGTAAATTCCACGCAGCAGCTTCATACAACTCTTCAAAGCCCGCAGCCCGTAATTGTGTAGCCATGCTTTGCGATGCATGAAATGCTGTTGGCGAAGCATGAATAAAACTCAACAGTTGGTTGTTAAAATCGGCTTGAGCAAATAATGACGACATAAAATTTTACCTAAGAATTTCACAACTTAAAGAGATTGAGTTCTTATACGCTCGCGTTTTTTCCACGACACTGAATCGCGCAGATAGACGGGCTGCGCATTCAAAATAGAAATACTTTTACCTTGCTGAAAATCCTCCACCGCCAAAGCGAGAATATCTTTTGCGCTAGGGTGCGCATCTTGAACCAATTGAGCAGGAACAATAGTGTGCAAATCGGTGTAATGCCAGCCGGGGCCTATGGCGATAAATTGTTTATTTAAATCCTGCACAATAACCTGCTCGCACACATCCGCAGGCTTCATAACATACTCATCACTTAGCCCTTGCGGAGTTTTATCGGCGCTGAATAGGCCCCAATAAATCTCATCCATTCGCGCATCTAACGCAACCAATAAAGGTAAAGAAGTATCTGCATTTTCAGTTACAAAACCCTGCGCCATTGCCTGTAAGGTTGACACAGGTATAACCGGTAAATTAGCGCCGAAGGCCAAGCCTTGAACTACGCCCATACAAATGCGCAAGCCGGTAAAAGAACCGGGGCCACGGCCGTAGGCAATTGCATCCAAATCTTGCAATTTACAATTTGCTGCACTCAAAATTTCATCCACCATAGGCAGCAAACGTTGAGTGTGACTTTTGGCCGCAAGCTCAAAAATATGGCTAGTCACACCATCAACAGTGAGTGCAACTGAACAGGCATCGGTAGAGGCATCGAGCGCTAAAATTTTAGTCATGAATAATAAGTTCGTTGAAAAACAAGGTAGTTCAAAAATAGTTCGTTTAAAAAATCGTGATAAAAAAAATAGGCTCACGGGGAGCCTATTTAGTTTTACATCTTTGCAACTCTTAGCTCAACACGGTCAGCAACTGCTTGCGAATAGCATCAACACTACCTACGCCATCAATGCGCGTATAAACTGGCGCAGACTTCTTACCTTCTGCCGCTAAATTTTGGTAAAAGCCAACCAATGGCTTGGTTTGCGCGTGATATACGGTTAAACGTTTACGTACAGTTTCTTCTTGATCATCGGGGCGCTGAATTAAAGGCTCGCCAGTAATATCATCGTGACCCGCCTCTTTCGGTGCGTTATGCAGAATGTGGTACACACGACCAGACGCTTCATGCACACGACGGCCACTTAAACGCGCAACAATCTCTTCATCCGCAACATCTATTTCAATCACATGATCAATATTAACGCCTGCTTCCAACAAGGCTTCTGCCTGTGGAATAGTACGAGGGAAACCATCAAACAAGAAACCATTGTTGCAATCGCTTTGAAGGATGCGCTCTTTAACTAGAGCAATAATCAAATCATCTGATACCAAACCACCTGCTTCCATAATGTCTTTGGCTTGCAAACCCAATGGGGTTCCCGCTTTTACAGCAGCACGCAACATATCGCCGGTAGAAATTTGGGGGATACCAAACTTCTCCATAATTAGCTGCGCTTGAGTACCCTTACCTGCACCGGGTGCGCCTAACAAAATCACTCTCATTACGGATTGCTCCTCAAAATTATTTTAACCCTATATACCCAGCTTGCCTGAGCTTCTAAGGCCGTATCTAAATGCCAACAGGCGCACAAAAAAGTGCTGGTAAAAAAGGCGTTAGGTTACACGCCCAAGCGGCCAATCACAACCTCAAGCCGCTGCTGGCAGAGTGCCGCCTGGTATTTGTAACTGATTTAAGCAGGGCAAACCCAGTGTTTGGGCAATATTTGCACACTTCAGTCACTCCATTAACTTAATTTGTCCTATTTTGATTGTGCTGATAGATTTTACATCCTACAATTTGCCCGATAACGACAATGACGAGGGCGCCATGATGGTTTCCAAAGTAGAACTTGATGAGTACGACCGTAAGATTTTACGCGCCTTACAAGAGAATGCAGATTTTTCAATGGCCGATTTGGGAAATCTCATTGGCCTATCCCACACACCCTGCTGGCGACGCTTGAAACGCCTTGAAACTGAAGGTGTGATTCGCGGCAAGGTAACGCTCTTGGACGCAAAAAAAATCGACCTTGGCGTACGCGTACATGCCTTTGTAACCGCCAAAAATCATGATGAAGAGGCGTTAAGCGCATTTGAAGCAGCGGTGCAATCCATCCCAGAAATAGTAGAGTGCTACTCCACCAGTGGCGATAAAGATTACGTCTTGCAGATCGTGATAAACAGCGTGGAAGAATACGAGCAGCTCTTACGTAAAACCCTGCTCAAACTACCAAACGTTGGCAGCATTCACTCAACTTTCTCGTTGAAGCAGATTAAATACACAACGCAATTACCTATTTAATCGACACTTGATTAATCGATTATCAAGAGCCACAAAAAAGCCCCCGATTCTTGCGAAAACGGGGGCTTTCATTTACTCAAATCCTTAAACCGTAAAGCGCCGCAAAGTATCACGTAAACCAGACGATAACTGACTCAAGCGCTGACTGGCTTGCGCTGTATAAGTTGCACCATCAGAAGTAGTCATCGCCAGCTGGTTGATCTCAACCAAGTTTTTGTCAATTTCAGCGGTGACGCTACTTTGCTCTTCTACTGCCGTGGCAATTTGAATCGCCATATTAGTGATTTCCTGCACTGCCGCGCCAATTCCGGATAATGACTGACCTGCATCACTCGCAGAATGCACCGCTTCATTAGTCATGGTGGCGCTCTCGTTCATACCCGCTACCGCATGCTGCACACCTTGCTGCAACTTGCTCAGCATGCCCTGAATATCAGCAGTAGATTGTTGAGTACGGCTAGCCAAGGTGCGCACTTCATCCGCTACTACCGCAAAACCACGCCCTTGCTCTCCCGCACGCGCCGCTTCAATCGCCGCATTCAATGCTAGTAAGTTCGTTTGCTCGGCCACACCGCGAATCACATCAATCACCGAGGTGACATTTTTAGCTTCATCTTCCAATTTCACCATAGCTTGCGCTGTTTGGGTTACATGGGTAGATAGGCCTTGTACATGGCTAACCGCTAAACGAATACGATCTTGCCCCTGCTCGGTAATACGATTCGCATCTTTAGTACTTTGCGCCGTATTGCCCGTGTTGCGCGCTACCTCTTGAATTGCCATAGTCAATTCATTTACAGCGGTTACTACCATGGTAATGGCGTGGCATTGCTCATCCGCTGCGCGCTGCCCTTTACTGGAGATGACTAATAAGTCCTCGGCGGCACTAGACACCTCATTAGTATTTGCACGAACATTTTGAATAAGATGTTGTAGTTGATCCATAAAGCGATTGACGTGACCCGCAAGTTCACCCAACTCATCATCGCGCTCAATTTTAATGCGAATGGTTAAGTCGCCATCACCAGCGGCTATATTTTTAATGCGATCGCTAATCTCCTTAATGGGCACTGTAACTAGTAATGGAAGAAAAAAAGCGGCGGCAAATGTAGACAAGGTGCCAAGCACCAAAAGCACCAATAATTGGCGAGCTATTGAATCACTATCAGCTTCAATTTCCGTCGTAAACTCATCCACGTGCTCCAGACGCCGCTCCTCCAGCTCATCCAAAAAACTTCGCGCCTTTGAAAAAGCCCCAAAGCTCTCGCCCAAAGAACGTCCAATTAAATTGGCACGAGTATCCACATCAGCGCTACTAGCGTTTTGAACAATAGATTCAGAAATACGCTGCCAATTTTGCAAGTAACCTAAATACTCTTCGCGCTCCGATTTTGTAGCCGTATCCGAGGTTTCAATAGATTGGAGTGCGCGATCATGGGCTTGCTGAAGATTATCTTTGTGTTCTTTGAGGTAGGTAGCGACTTGCTGAGCACTGAGATTTGGCGATAGCAATGCGCGTTCAGCGGTAAGCGCTTGATACAAATCGCGATCTGCCTGAATCAACAACTGAATTTCAGGCAAATTTACTTTTGCAATCGTTTTTGCATTGCTTGCCAAGTGGCTGCTTGAGCGAACGGAATATAGCCCTACATATAAAAAGAGTAGAACCAATAAAACCAAAGGAATTCCCAACTTCCATCGAAATGAGCTATTTGCATACCAAGCCATCTTACACTCTCCCATCCTTATTACTGGATAATGAATTCTCTTCCCTAGAGCTTAGTACATTTTGTGCAAATTGCTGTTATAAAACCCATTTTTGGTGCACATCGAAGCACTATTATGCGCCATCTTCCCACCCCAATTATTTGTGCAATTTCAAACTCACCTTAATTAGCCGCTGATTTTTCATCGAAAGCACTACAAATTCAACTTGTCCAAGCGTTACTCTGTCACCCACAACCGGTTGACGATATTTGCTAAAGATGTAACGCGCAATACTCCAGTTCGCCATTTCAGGCGGAACTGGGAAGTTGTAGACCAAACTCAAGTCTGACAGCTTAGCGCGGGATGTAAGGACAAATTCGCCGAAGAATGCTTGTGCCGATAGGCGTTCATTCTCCAGCATGCCCACTAGCATCTTATCGAGCGCTTCCAGTTCGGCAGGCAAGCTCAATAAAAAAATATGGTCATCAGCTAAAAACTTTTGCTCTGGCGTCAAGGCTATCGGATTGCCATCGCGTAGCAGGCACAGCAACTGAACCTTGTT
>CAZZEV010000058.1:0-13892 GCA_964653305.1 uncultured Cellvibrionaceae bacterium
CCATCGCGATTACGCGCAGTCGGTGCGGTTTGTGACGGGCCATTTAAAGTCGGACGAGTCTAACCTGCAATGGCCTGAGTTAGCGAATCCAACACAAACCATTGTTTTCTACATGGGTTTGGTGGGATTGCGCGATATTTGCGAATCTTTAATTGCTCATGGCCGTGCAGCAACTACGCCTGTTGCACTGATTGAGCGCGGTACAACTCAACACCAGCGAGTATTAATTTCAGATTTGGCGACCATTGCAGATGTAGTGGCATCGCAAGAAGTGCATGCGCCTACGCTGTTTATCGTTGGCGATGTGGTCAAGCTCCACGAAAACTTAAAATGGTTCAAAACTGGCGTGTAAGTTGGTAAAGATTTTGCTCGATTAGCCGATATAGTGAACAGGAAGTTATGTTTCAACTCACTTTTTCAGTTCGCAGGTTATTGATATGGTCTACATTCGCCCCAGCGCTCCTGTTTCGCCCCCCACGGCAGTTAAGCCTGTGGGTGAATCTGCTTACGCGCCTGAGGAACATTCTTTGGCGAGTGATGTGGTTGTAAATGAGTATCTTGCTCGCCCTCAAGTTGAGCGCCGTAAGCAGCGAGATGATCGTCGCCAGCAACGCAAAGATGCGCTTTTGGAAACTCGCGCTGGTCGTGACAGACGCAAGAGTAAACCCACGATCAGTATTTCAATTTAGCGAACGCCGCTGAAAATCATATTTCCAGTGGTGTTCGTGCTTCAATATTTACTGCCACCGATTTAAATGCCGGTGTTTTACTGCGTGGATCATGAGCTGTTCCAATTAATACATTCGCCTCTGGGTAATACGCCATCACATTGCCGCGCGGTAAATTAAACGCAAATACTTTTACCTGCTTCATTTCGCCGTAGGCGGATTCAAGATTTACCGCATCACCCGCTTTAATGTTCAGCTCTGCAATATCTTCCGCGTTCATTAACACTGACCAACGTGTATCTGTACCGCGGTAGGAATCGCTCTCTTCGTAAATAATTGAATTAAATTGCCCTTCGCTGCGAATGCTAGCAAGTAAAAATGGATATTCATTGGTGATTACTTGTGCCGGTGGTGCACCGACTAAAAATTTTGCTTTACCTGATTCGGTTTTAAACTCAGGCTGATCCAATAAGCGATTTTGAATCGTGAATTCTTGTTTGGTTTGCGCAATATCTTTTAGTTCAGTCATACCCGGAATGGTAGCGGATATAGCGGCGCGGATATTGTTGTGTTGTTTGAATTGCGCAAAATCGAGCGGGCAATTTGGTAAAAGGTTTTGTGCAAGGTCGCAGAGAATTTGAACTTCAGGGCGCACATTCGCTAAACGAGTAATGCCACCATCGCTTAAGCGCACATAATTGAACATAGATTCTTGTGTGGTTGGTTGCCATTCTTCATCGCGTGCGCTTACCGGCAAAATTAAAGCTTCACTGGTTTCCATGCCGGTGACATGGCCGCGATTCAAAGTGGTGGTTAAAAATGCTTTAAAGCCAATATTGTCGAGCGCTTGTTGCGCCCATTCGCTGTTAGGTGTTGCTGAAAATAAATTGCCACCCATTAGCAGTGCGGCATCTATTTTTTTCTCAAAGGCGGCTTCCAGACAGGCGATGGTATCCATGCCTTTTTCGCGCGGCAAACTTACGCCAAAAACTTTTTCAATTTGTAAAAAAACATCTTCTGCCAATACTGGTTTTACACCTACGGTACCTATGCCTTGCACATTGCTATGACCGCGCAGTGGCAATAAGCCTGCAGCGGGTTTACCAATCATGCCGCGCAATAATGCGAGGTTGGAAATCGCCTCTACGTTTTCTACACCGTGTAAATGATGGGTGATACCCATGCCCCATGCAAACACAGTGTGGTTAGATTTAGCGTACGCCGCTGCAATATTGCGAATGTCGATTTCGCTGACGCCTGTTGTTGCAACAATAGCTTGCCACAAAGTGTTGTTAATATCCTGCGCGAACTTATCAAAGTCTTCAGTGTGATTGGCAATATAATCTTCAGCAATCGCATTGCTTTCCAGTAATGCTTTGGCAATACCCTTTAACAATAATAAATCGCTACCGATTTTTGGTTGAATATAATCCGATGCAATCCAAGTGCCGCCACTCAACATAGACTTAGCGCTTTTAGGCACCGCAAAGCGTACCAGCCCCGGCTCTTTTGCTGGATTAATGACAATCACTTGCCCGCCGCGCTCGCGGCAATTTTTTAATTGGTGCACAAAGCGTGGGTGGTTAGATGACGGGTTTGCACCTATCACAAAAATACAATCGCTCTTACCCAAATCTTCAAGCGAAATAGTTGCAGTACCGGAGCCGATAGAACTTTGCAAGCCAACGCCTGTCGCTTGGTGGCAATAATAAGAACAGTTGTTCACATTGTTAGTGCCGTACAACCGCGCCAATAATTGCAGCACAAACCCCGCTTCATTCGATGATCGGCCAGAGGTATAGAAAAAACTGCGGTCTGGCGTGGTCGCTGTAAAACGCGCTGCCATTAAATCAATCGCCGCGTTCCATTCTATAGGCTCGTATTTATTGCTCTCGGCAGATTTATATAGCGGGGTATTTAATCGCCCTAAGTGTTCTAGCTCGTAGGCAGAGAGCTGCGCAAAGTCTTCTAGTGTGTGTGCAAAAATTTCGCGGGGAATAGGCGCTTGAATATCGGTAGATTGCGCTTGAATACTTTTATTGCAGACCGAGGGGAATTCATCCAGCTCGTTAGTCATACCGCCGCGCTGGCCGCCCATACCCAACCCGCAGGCTTTACAGGTGTTGTGACTATTGAGTGCTTTCGCCGAATTTAGCAAGCCAATGCGTGCAACGGTTTTGAGTGTGTAGAGAACTTTTTTAGGGCCGCCGCCGACAATATTAATAACGTCTGCTGGCGTAGATTCTGAGATAGTCATAAATAGGCTTCAATCGATTGAACTGTAGCGCGAGACTAGGTGTAATCTTGGGAACTTGCAATAGGTCAAATAACTGACTTGATGCTTTTGTATGCGATAAATTGCGGTAGAATCGCCCTCATATTTCCAATTATAAAACTATAACTTATGGCTCATATCCTCATAGTTGAAGACGAACCCTCCATAGCCGATACCCTCCTGTTTGTATTGCAGGGCGAGGGCTTTAGCGTGACTTGGAAAACCTTGGCGGGTGACGCGCTTAAACTCTTGCAAACTACGCCCATAGATTTAGTGATTATGGATGTAGGCCTGCCAGACATCACAGGCTTTGAAGCCTGCAAACAGTTGCGAAAATTTTCTAATGTGCCGGTGATTTTTCTCACTGCCCGTGGCGACGAATTGGATCGCGTGGTGGGTTTAGAAATTGGTGCCGATGATTATGTGGTTAAACCTTTTAGCCCCCGCGAAGTCGCGGCGCGGGTAAAAGCCATTTTAAAACGTGTTGTTCCCGCTCCTGTTCCTCCACAAAGTGAATTCCAGCCAGAAGCAAAATCAGAATTTCATATTGATCAAGAGCGCTTACAGATTTTTTATCACGGTCAGCTTTTACAATTAACTCGCGTAGAATTCAAATTGCTGCAAACATTTGTTGAACAACCGCAGCGAGTATTTAGTCGAGATCAATTATTAACCGCGATGGGTGCAACTGCCGAAGCGGGCTATGACCGCAGCATAGATACCCATATCAAAACCCTGCGTGCGAAATTACGCTTGATAGCCGCTGACGCAGAACCTATACAAACGCAACGTGGTTTTGGTTATTCGTACCAGCCGGAGAATACCTAATGTCTCTCAGCGTTAGAATTTTTCTGGTTTACTTCGTTTTCGTTTCGCTCAGCGGATACTTTATTTTAAATACGGTATTGGAAGAAATTAAGCCGGGTGTACGTCAATCCACGGAAGAGACTTTGGTAGATACCGCAAACTTGCTCGCGGAAATTTTGCGCGAGCCGGTCAAAAATGGAACCTTGCAAACCAGTGATTTTACCCAAACCCTCGCGGCCTATGGTCGCCGTAAGCTGCAAGCAAAAATCTGGGGAATTGATAAAACGGTTGTTAATCACCGCATTTATGTGACCGATAAAAAAGGCATAGTTCTTTTGGATTCTACCCATGCAGCCGTAGGCCAAGATTATTCGCATTGGAATGATGTTTATTTAACTCTGCAAGGGAAATACGGCGCCCGTTCTACTGCAGAAATTCCAGGGGATGTTGCTTCCAGCATTATGTACATAGCCGCGCCCATTATGGATGGTGACGAGATTATCGGTGTAGTGTCAGTCGCTAAACCCAATCGTAGTATGCAGCCCTTTATTGATCGTTCACGCAATCGTTTAACTATTTTAGGCAGCATTATTATTGCCATAGGTTTGTTAGCGGGCATATTGTTTTCATGGTGGCTGGCTGCAGAGTTGCGCCGCTTGCGTAAATACGCATTGGCAGTAAGTGCAGGGCAGCGCGCGGTTTTGCCTGAAAGTAAAATTGCTAGCGGTGAACTAAATCAATTGGCCAGTGCGCTTGAATCTATGCGCATCGAATTAGATGGCAAAGCTTATATTGAGCGCTACGTGCAAACACTTGCCCATGAATTAAAAAGCCCTCTCGCCGGAATCCGCGCTGCTGCTGAGTTATTGCAGTCGCCTATGTTGGAAGAGCAGCGCATGCGATTTATTAATAATATCGACGCTGAAAGTATTCGCATGCAGCAACTTATTGAACGCTTGCTCAACCTCGCCTTGGTTGAGCAGCAGCAAGAGTTGCATGAACGAAAAGACATTGCGATTAAACCACTGTGGGATGAATTGATTGAAGCGCAATCCGCACGTATTCTGCAGCATGGCATTGATTGTAAAAACACTATTGCCGCAGATGTTGTTATTACAGGTGAAGCTTTTTTACTGCGCCAAGCTTTGGCAAATTTGCTGGAGAATGCGTTAGATTTTACGCCAGACGGCGGCCGTATTCGTATCTTTGCTGAGCAAGACGTTGACCACCAAAAACTTACTATAGAGAATCAAGGTGAGTCCATTCCCGATTTTGCATTTGCACGTTTAACCGAACGTTTTTATTCTTTACCTCGCCCTGCAACCGGCAAGAAAAGTACCGGTTTAGGTTTAAATTTTGTGCAGGAAGTGGCAGCTTTGCATAATGCGAAGTTACATCTTCGCAATACAGAAATAGGCGTTGAGGCGACTATTATTTTCTAACTTCACACAAACTACACAAACTCCTCACTTATTCTACATAAGCGCCACACGCGCATTCGTCATTATGCTCCTGACCCAATAAATATCAGGAGCAACTCATGAAACGCCCTTTACTGTTCAAACTAACCACCATCGCACTACACATGCTGTTGCTGATGATCCCTATCAGCATGATTAACGGTGTAATTAGCGAGCGCACCGCATCCCAAGCACAAGTTGTAGAAGAAATTGCAAAAAGCTCAAGCTACAGCCAAAAACTAGTAGGGCCAGTATTGGTTGTGCCTTATGTTAAAAAAATAAAAGAATGGAAAGTGGATGCGGATACTAAGGAGCGTTACCAAATTGATGTAGAGATCAATGGGCAATTGTATTTCTTACCCTCGGCATTTGCGGTAGATGGAAAACTAAAAACGGAACGCCTCGCGCGTGGTATTTATGAAGCGCGGTTGTATTACGCAGACAATAATATCTCTGGCCATTTTGATGTTCCGGTAAATTATGGTATTACCGAAAACTTGCCAGACTATGAATTTGAATCACCCTATATCGCCATGGGCATTAAGGATATTCGCGGTATTCAAAATGGCCTTAGCATTCAAATTAATAATGATCGTGTGGATATGCAAGCTGGCTCAAAACTTAAAATTTTGGGTGAGGGCGTACATGCGACTATTAAACATCCCGATCTATCACAAAAATCAATTCTGCATTTTAAATTGAGCTTGCTGCTAAAAGGCACAGAATCATTGAGTGTAGTGCCCATTGGGCGTGACTCTACGGTGAACTTAAGTTCTGATTGGCCGCACCCCAGCTTTATTGGTGATTACTTACCTACTACCCGCGAAATAGATGAAACTGGTTTTAACGCAGCCTGGCGCACGTCTTACTTTTCTAGCAATTTAGAAGAACATTTTAATCATTGCGCGTTTGCGGGTGATTGCGAAGCTTTTCAAAGCCGAGTCTTCGGCGTGAGCTTAATTGACCCTGTGGATCAATATGTAAAAAGTGATCGCGCGATTAAGTACGCCATCTTATTTATTGCACTTACCTTTGCTGGTTTCTTTTTGTTTGAAATTCTAAAGCGTTTAGCAGTTCACCCCATTCAATATGGCTTGGTGGGTTTGGCTCTGGCGTTCTTTTATCTGCTTTTAGTTTCCTTGTCTGAACATATAGCCTTCGCTGTGGCTTATTTAATTGCATCGTCCGCTTGTATTTTGTTAATTGGTTTTTACGTCAGTTATGTATTGCACAGCGTTGCGCGCGGTGCGATTTTTTCAGGCTTGCTCGCGTCTTTGTACGGATTGCTTTACGGTTTATTGAGTGCAGAAGATTATGCGCTGCTTATGGGATCTTTGCTGCTGTTCGGTTTACTAGGCGTGTTTATGATCTTAACGCGAAAACTGGATTGGTATGCAGTGGGTCGTACAGAAAAAGCAGAAGCTTAATTTGTAGATTGATATTCGCTGCTTGTGCATAAACAAGCAGCGGTTTAATACGTCAACCTTCAATACACTGCCATTCAATAAATCGTGGATTTTATATGTTGTCGTCTTTTCGTTTAATTCCTATTGCTTCTGTTTTCTTCTTTGGTTTTATTCTCTGGATTATCGTGGTCTCTGATATGGGTGGCCCTAATGTTTTAATCGATAGTGTTCGTGCGATTCCCTACGGCGATAAATTTGGGCATATGGGGCTTTATGCTGTGCTTGCGCTCTTAGTAAATCTCTCTTTAAAACCGCGCCCACAAAGATATCTTGGCTTGCCGCTAGGTTGTGCTTTGGTTCTTGCTTTTGCTTTGTTGGAAGAGTTATCGCAATACTTTTTCCCTTCAACTCGAATGCTCGATATTCAAGATGCCTTAGCAGATATGGTTGGGGTTTATTTAGCGGCTTGGCTTTGCGCAAAGCTGCAGATGACTGAAAGGAATAAATAAATCTATATAGGAGGAACTTAAAGGTTTAGGTGCTATCTTATTGCGGTGTTGAGTTTTCATTTATATCGCAAAAAGGATTCGTATGGCACTTTTCACTTTCTCGTCTTCGTACACACCTAAGCAATTTTCTCTGTTGGGCATTGCTTTGTGTTTAACACCACTTACGTTCGCAGCTGATCTACAGCCTGCAATCAAAGCTTTTAATGAAATGCAGCATGCAAAAGCAAAGCCGCTATTTGAGGCAGTTGTAAAAGATGCTGCTGTTAAAAATGATGCACTTTATTATCTCGGCCGTATCGCATTTGAAGAGGGTGATGCGGATAAGGCTAGAGATTATTTAGAGCAATCTGTAGGTCTAGAGCCCAATACTTCTGATGAGTATTATTGGTTAGGCCGCGCTTATGGCGACCTTGCGCAAAAGACAAATATTTTTAAGCAGGCTTCTTACGCATCTGGCGTGCATAAGTATTTTCAGTTGGCTGTTGATGCTGACCCAAAGAGTGTGGAGGCGCAGCGGGGTTTGTTTGCCTTTTATATTATGGCTCCTGGCATTATGGGTGGTGGTGTCGATAAGGCGGAAAAAACCTTAAATGATATTCGGCTTTTATCACCAGTTGATGCGGATATAAAACAATTAGATTTGTATGGTAGAAAAGAAGAGAGCGAAAAGCAGCTTGCGCAGGCAAAGTTCTTAATAGCAACTTACCCCAATTCCGCGGAGGCCTTATTTAAGGCAGCGCATACTTTTTGCAATCAAAATAAATTAGATGGCGCTATTACCGGTTTTGAACTTGCTTCAAAGTTACCTATTACGCTGCAGAACAGAATGTTTGTAGAAACCTCTATCTTTCAATTTGGTGAAACATGCCAGTGGGCTAACGTGCGTTTAGATGACGCGACTGCGAGTGTGGAAAAATACTTATCGCTTAAAACGGGAGCAAGAAATACAGAGTTAAATGGGCCTCGCTGGACTCTAGCAAAACTATATTTTCAACAGGGTGACATGGGAAAATATCAACAACTGCGCAAGCAAGTTGATCCGGAATATTTTAAACAGAATAAATGGATTAAGGAAGAAATTGAAAAATTCGATAAGCTGGACAAGAAATCATAGTCAATAAAACATAAGAAAAAAAAGGGTTAGCTGTTGCCAGCTAACCCTTTTTGTTTTCTTGAACCGAATTATTTATCGAATAATCGCATCGATCTTCGCGATATCATCTGCGCTAAATTCAAGATTGTTGAGTGCAGCAACAGAATCTTCAATTTGCGCGGGGCGGCTTGCGCCAATCAAACAAGTGGTCACCGCATCGTTGTGTAATGTCCATGCGATAGCCATTTGTGCCAATGATTGTCCGCGTGACTCTGCAATTGCATTTAGCTGCTGAACTTTTTGCAATTTTTCTGGTGTGATGTCGCTATTGTTTAAATAAATTAATTCTGGGCGAGCTGCACGCGAATCGGCAGGAATTCCATTGAGGTATTTGTTGGTCAGTACACCTTGCGCGAGCGGTGAAAACACGATTGAACCTACGCCTTCTTCTTTCAGTACGTCGGTCAAACCATCTTCAATCCAACGGTCAAACATGTTGTAACGTGGTTGGTGAATTAATAATGGAGTCCCCAGCGATTTTAAAATCGCGATGGCTTGTTTGGTTTGCGCTGGTTGATAGTTTGAAATACCTACGTAGAGCGCGCGGCCAGAGCGAACAATGTAATCCAAAGCTTGCATGGTCTCTTCGAGCGGTGTTTCGGCATCCATACAGTGATGATAGAACACATCAAAATAGTCCAAGCCGGTACGCTTTAAACTTTGATCGCAACTTGAGACTAAATATTTACGTGAGCCGCCAATACCAAAAGGCCCTGGCCACATGTCGTAGCCGGCTTTGCTGCTGATAAATAATTCATCGCGGTAATGTGCAAAGTCTTGTTTGTGAATGGTGCCGTAAGTAATTTCAGCAGAACCAAAATTGGGCCCGTAGTTGTTAGCCAAGTCAAAATGGTTAATGCCTAAATCAAAGGCTTTGCGTAACATGGCGCGCGCGTTGGCAACAGAATCTACTGCGCCAAAGTTTTGCCATAAACCCAGAGATAAACGCGATAATTGCACGCCGCTTCTACCGCAGCGTTTGTACTTCATAGATTTGTAGCGCTCTGGGTTGGCGACGTAAAGGGGATTTGGCTCATGCGTAATCATTGTTGGCCTCTGGGTAGCTGTGAGTTGTTAATATGCTGGCTTGATGTATAAAGTCCAGCATTTTAGCCGATGCACGCTTGCTTACGTATAACCTTCTTGTAAAGAAGCGTCTTATTTTTCAAACTCAGTCTTTACTGTTGATTGTGCATAAATCGTGTTGAAAATTGTGCTCAGCTTTATGGTTAAATTGACTATGTGTTTTTGGCTTTAAATGTTGTTGAAAAAGAGATAACAAAGTTTATGAAAATAGTGGTGGTGTTTCCAACGTCGACTGAGGCGCAGTTCTTTTCGCATCTGCGTGCGGCTACTGAACAGGTGATAGTTGAAATTGGGGGAGTAGGTTTATCGGCAGCGGCTTATAGCACGACCAAAATTATTGCGAAGCATCAGCCTGATTGGTTAATTATGGCGGGGATCGCGGGTGTTTATTCGCATTCTGCTTTTGCGGTCGGCGATGTGGTTTTAGTCAGTAGTGAATGCGAATCTGACTTGGGCTTTTTTACGCCTAGCGGTTTTACCCATCTGGCCGATTTGAAATTGAATATGGATTTCAGCATTGCTAAGGAATATGTGTGCCCGCATCTACCTGCGGAATCCATTTTGCCTGTCGCCAAAAGTAATTCTATGAATGCGGCTATGGCGCCCTTTGTTGAGACAGCAGGGATTGATATCGAAAATATGGAAGGCGCAGCTTTCTTTAGAGTGTGTTTGGCGGAACAACAAAATTTTTTAGAGGTGCGCAGTATTTCTAATCTGGTGAAAATTTGCGATGACGAATGGGATATGGAAGGGTCAATTCGGGCGTTAACGGCTGGTTTGCATAAGGTGATTGATTATTTATTAGCTTCAAAAGAATAGGGCCGCTTACGCGGCGCTACCCATAAAAAAGGCCGCTTTCGCGGCCTTGTGCAGATATTGTCCTTAAACTCTGTAGTAGTCAGTGTACGTTCCGTCCCAGTCCGTGTTTACCCCTTGGGTTTATTCCTTTCGCCGTGCATCCCTCGTCAATCCTTTCCTGGCCTTTCCTGAATCTTCCTGATTTTCTCCTTTAAGGGGACGCCTCCGTTGACCTTGCCTGGCCGCTTCACTCACTGTCTACTTCCTGATGGTTGCCATTATCAAGAGAATGGCGGCTTACTTATAGTCGCTAAAAGCGCTATTTCTTGTAGGAAATTGACTACAAGAGGCTGCAGACATCCGCCCTATAGATCATTTGATGACTTTGTAGCAGGGTTTATATTCCCGCCCCGGCAGTTTCATGCGGTTTTGTTTGGCGAAGGACTCCAAGAGCTCATCGACGGGATGCATGATTTCGGCATCACCATGCAATTCAAAGTGGCCGAATTCTTCAATGGTGCGAATCCCATCCTCTTTTACATTGCCTGCTACGATTCCTGAAAAGGCGCGGCGTAGGTTGGCGGCGAGTAAATGGCTGGGTTGGTTTTTATGCAGCTCAAGATTGCGCATATTGTCGTGCGTAGGGATAAACGGGTGTTGCAGATCAGGGCTGATGCGCATTTGCCAGTTGAAGTAGTAGGCATCGTCGCTGACTTTGCGGAATTCACGCACTTTTTTAATGCCTTCAACCATTTCGCGGGCGACCGCATCTGGGTCGTTGACGATAATTTTGTAGAGCGCTTGGGCTTCTGCGCCCAAGGTGTCGCCAATAAATTTATCAATACGGACAAAGTATTCTGCCGAGCTGGCAGGGCCTGTGAAGACGAGCGGGAAGGGGATATCTTTATTTTCGGGGTGCAGCAAAATACCCAGAATGTAGAGAATTTCCTCTGTGGTTCCTGCGCCGCCGGGGAATACAATAATGCCGTGACCAAGACGCACAAAGGCTTCAAGGCGTTTTTCAATGTCGGGCATGATGCTGAGTTGGTTAACGATAGGGTTGGGCGCTTCTGCCGCAATAATCCCCGGTTCAGTAATGCCAATATAGCGACCACCAGGCGTGCGCTGTTTTGCGTGGCCGATAGTCGCGCCTTTCATTGGGCCTTTCATGGCGCCTGGGCCGCAGCCTGTGCAGATATCTAAATTGCGCAAACCGAGTTGATAGCCCACTTCTTTGGTGTAGTCGTATTCGCCACGGCTAATGGAGTGGCCGCCCCAGCAGACAACGAGGTTAGGGTCTAAACCGGCATGTAATAAATTGGCGTTACGCAGCATGTGGAAAACGGCGTCGGTAAGGCCTTCGGTAGTTTGGGTATCGAAGTTGGGGTTGTCGCAGATGGCATCGTTGTTGTAAATCACATCGCGCAACACGGTGAACAAGTGTTCGCTAATACCTTTAATCATTTTGCCATCGACAAACGCATTGGCCGGTGCATTTTTCACCGCGAGTTTAATGCCGCGCTCTTGCTGCACAATGCTGATATCAAAATCGCTATAGCGCGCTAATAATTCTTTTCCATCATCCAAATCGTTACCGGTATTGAGTACGGCGAGCGAGCAGTTGCGGAATAATTTGTATAGGCCGCTTTGGCTGGAATCCAATAATTTTGCAACTTCAACTTTGGATAAAATATTGAGCTGCCCGTTCGGCGCAATGATGGCGTCAATAGTTTCATAGTTGCTGTGATCGGGGGCTGTTTTGTAGGGATTATCGTGTGACATCTGGGCTCTTTAGCATCGCTGGGATGCGCTTGGGGATTGAAGAATAATTCAAGAATAATGGGGAGATTTACCATCTCGTAATGGATCTCGTAATAGATCCCTAATAGAGAGTGTAGTGGGTTTTGCGGGGATTTGTCTGGCGCTGGGTGCGAGTAATAGCGTTTTTTGCGACTTGATCAAGCTAAGCCTTAGGGCATGAAATGGAATCGAACAAAAAATAAACGGCTTTAAAGAATGCGCTTGCGATGCAAAATCGTTAGCGACGTAATAACCGCGATAGTCATAAAAAAGATCACCCACCAAAAACCAGAAGGGTCATCTTCACCCCAAGGCAGGCCGCCAGTGTTCATGCCGAAAATACCGGTAATTAAATTAATGGGTAGTAAAATGACCGTCACCATCGAGAGTACATACAAGTTGCGGTTAGTGGCTTCGCCCATGCGCCCCGCAATTTCTTCTTGCAGCAGGCGTGTACGCTCTTGCACTAACTCCAAATCTTGAATGGTAGATTCCATATGTTCTGCTGCTTGGCGTAGTTCAGAAATATCGTGTTGGCTCCATCGTGCAATGTGCGGCAATGCATGTTGCATAGCTTGGCGATTAGCACTTAAGTGGCGGCGCAAGCGCGCAAGTAAACGACGAATTCGCCCGAGCTCACTGCCTTGATTGTGCAGGTGCCCCGCTAAAATTTGATCTTCGGCGTCATCCACATGGTCGTTAAGATTTTTAATGACCATGTGCATGGAATCGCCAATGTCGTAAATCAGGCGTGCAAATAAATCCAGTGAATTGCCAATCACCATGCCTTCAAATAATTCGTGGCGCAGGCGATCAACGGATTTTAGCGGGTGCCCACGGCCAGTGATGAGGCGATCGTTATCTAGATACAAACGCAAAACACCCAGGTCTTCAGGGTCATCTTTAAAATGGTGAAATAAATCGCCGATGATCAGTGCTAAGCTATTGTCGAAATTTTCACTGCGAATGTGGGCATCACTATCCAGCAATAATTCGCGTGCATCCTCTGGAATGAGTGTGCAGGAATTCAGCCAGTGCGTTGCGCGGGTATCGGCAAGATTAAAATGTAACCAATGCGGGTCGAGCGGAATCTCACTGCGTTGATTGGCAGCGTAAAGGGTGAGGGCTTTTGCCTTTTGAGTTGGGTGTAAACGAAACCCGCAAATCAGGCCGTTGCGATCTGGAATATCAATAGTGGGTGTGAAACTCATAGTCATTTCATCATATGACTAACTTGTGACATATTTGTGACTGACGTGCTAACCAAATAAGAGACCTTTATGAATTATTTACCCTGTGTAGAAGTGCAATCCAACCCGAAAATTGAAGTTACTGGTGCTGTTATTTGGCTGCATGGCTTAGGTGCCGATGGCAATGATTTTGTACCAGTAGTGCGCGAGCTGGGTTTGCCTGCGGCAATGAATTTGCGTTTCGTTTTCCCGCACGCGCCCAGCATTCCAGTTACGATTAATAACGGTTATGTCATGCCCGCTTGGTACGATATTTATGAAATGACGCTTGATCGTAAAGTGGATGTTGCACAATTGCGTGCGAGTGCAGAGCAAGTACACGCTTTAATTGAGCGTGAGATTGAACGCGGTGTGTCGAGTGAGAAAATTCTGATCGCTGGTTTTTCTCAGGGCGGGGCTGTTGCCTATGAGGCGGCTTTGAGTTACGCAAAACCTTTGGCGGGTTTATTGGCGCTATCCACTTATTTTGCGACTCATGAAACGGTTGTTGAAGATGTGGCGAATAAAAATATCCCCATTTTAATTCAGCATGGTTCGGCAGATCCCGTAGTGAATGAAGTCTTAGGGCAGCGCGCTTATCGCCAATTGACGGATCGAGGATATGAGGTGCAATACGAGTCATATCCTATGGAGCATACGCTGTGTGGGGAACAGGTAGATGCGATTGGTAAGTGGTTGCG
>CAZZEV010000059.1:0-13680 GCA_964653305.1 uncultured Cellvibrionaceae bacterium
AACCGGCGATTTTGCGAGACGCTTTGTCGTAGGCCAAACCAAATTTGATGTTGTTTTCATCATCACCAAAACGGTAATCGACATGCGCACCATCGGTCTCGGTGTGGCGTTTTTCGTTAGAAATGTTCAAACGACCGCCGTTCCAGCCCCAGCCTAATTCGGGGTTGTTGAAATCAACTTTGCCTTTTGCGTCCTTCACTTCAAACGTGGGCACTTCACCGTTGGTGTAGTTAACGTAAATGCCCTTGTTCAATTGAGTTGCAACCATCACGGTTGGCGCCTCACGGAACCAGTCACTGCGACTGCTGTTTGCTTGAATATCCAGCGTATGGACATCGCCGAACTCAAAATGAGCGCCGGGGTTAATGTTGTAGAACTGGGCGCTTTCTTTGTAGGGTCTCGCTTCTTGGAAAAACTGAACGTTCGCAAAAGTACCTGATTCAACGACGTTGTTGCCATCCACTTTCATGTTCAAAGGGATCATTGAGCCATTGCGGCCAACCATGGTCATGGCTAAGCGGTCTACGTCTTTTTTGATGTTTGTGGATATCACATCTAAATAGAATTTGGTTTGGTCATTTGGGCGGTATTCAAAGGACGCTAAGCCCGTAGTGCGGCCATCGGTGCCACTCATATAGGCCTCACGGCCCAGGCGTGGCATAAGCGCTTCGGAGATTTGGGTGATATTCAAACCAGGGTTTTTAGCCAATAAAAAGGCTTGGTCGATGATGGCACCATCAACCAAGCCAGCACCTGCGTTAACTGGAACCTTACCGTTACCAAAGTTGGTGCTGGTAGCTGTTTGGTCGAGGCCGGCCAATAACCAGTTGTTACTGCCAGATGGGTTACAGCCACCAGTAGTCGCTAATGTTTGACCCGCACCTGGGGTGGTGCCGCAGATTTTATGCGATGTATTCAGGTTACTATAGCCGATGGTTTCATAACCATTGGTCGCCAACTTTTTGTCCACATGGGATACACCGATCAGCACACCAAATTCATCATTACGCCAGCTCCCGCTCGCAGAAATTTTAGGGCTATTGGTCGATTGAAGCTCGGTATAGACATCTTCCGCACTTATATTTGCGCGGAATCCATCTTCTTTATAGTCAAATGGGCGCGCTGCACGGATATTGACGATACCGGAAATACCACCTTCAAGCATGTTGGCCGTAGGAGTTTTTTGAATATCGAAACGGGTAAACAACTCAGTTGGGAAGAGGTTTAAATCCACTTCGCGGTTTTGGTTTTGGGTATCAATCGTACCTGATGTAGCGACCGCAATTTGCGAGCCGTTCAAAAGTACTTTGGTAAAGCTGGTGCCTAGACCACGAACCGAAACGTTAACGCCTTCACCGAAGGGGTCGCGGTTAATTTGCACACCTGGCATACGGTTGATGGCTTCTGCGATGTTGGAATCCGCAAACTTACCAATATCTTCTGCGAATACCGATTCCACCAAGGCGGTAGATTGGCGTTTTGCGTTGGTAGCACTTTGCAGACTGCCTTTATAGCCGGTTACGACAACTTCTTCAGCTTCAACAGCAGTTGATTCTGCCGCCTGAGCCATAGCGGCAAATATACTTAAGCTGAGTATGCTCAAGTGAAACAGGGGTTTGTGTACTGTATTTTTCATATGAAACTCCAATTTATTATTCATTATCAATAATGAAAACCGACCTAGCGCTGAGTAACCCTCGTGGCTGGGATTTGTAAAATTGCCAAGTAGATCGCGCTGTTCAGAAGGTTTTGCAGGTCAATTGTTTTTATGTCATGCCTACAAGGCTACTTGTATACTAGTGCTCGTAGTGGGCCGAAAATATCCCAAATTAGGTGGGGCAGCAAGTTATTTTCGTTTGATTCCCAAAAGTTAAAGTTTTTTTGCTGTTTTTTTGGCGAGCTAAACGCCAACATTGGCGTGTGATTGACGCAATAATTTTACTTATGGATTGATAATGGCCCGCCGCGGGTTTGCTTTCAGGGTAGGCGCTCGCAGGGAGAGAGGTGTGGGCTGAGGTCGCGGGAGGATATGATCGTTTAGCCTAGATTTTTTTCGGCCAAACTAAAGTCTTTGAAGGTTTTAGGTGCGCAGTTGTAAGTTGCTTTGAAAAGCTTATTGAAATAACTCACGTTGTTGTAACCAACTGCATAGGCGATTTCAGAGACGTTCGCGTCCTTACTTTCGGAAAGCAACCTAGCGGCTTCCGTTAACCTTAATTTGTTAAGGTAGCTGCTAAAGGTCATGCCCAGCTCTTCTTTTAAAATGTCGTTAATCTTGGCTCTGTTGATGCCTAGGGTGTTGGTTATCGTTTCAATACTTAACTCGGGGTTAACATATTCGGTTGCAATGTAGTTGAGAACGGCAATTTTTTCCTTGTCTTTCTGAGGTTCAATGGAGAGCTTTTTGTAAGCAATAAGTGGCTGATCTTGTTTTAATTTTTCCTTTAAATCTACGATCAAAACAGTGGTGTAGGTGCGAAATAGCCAAATAAACGCTAACCCCCAACAGAAAATGATAAGGCCACCGCTAATATAGATGTATGTGTAGTCTCTTCCCTGCAGCTTTATATCGGTGAGTTTTACATTGGCGCGAGTGTTTCGAGGGCTATTCAGCGAACTGGTCCAAGCAAATCCCATTACTTTATCCTGTTGGTATCCTTTATCCCCCAATTCATAGCGGTACTTTCCCAACCACCAATCTGGGGTAAATATCTCATCCAATGAAATAGTGACCGTATTCCACAGGTCAGTGCAGATAAATGCTTTCGAAGATACTCGACGCGTATAGAAGTCGTTTAAATCAGTGACTTTGTTGTCAAAGCTAAACAAGGTGAAGACTAAGACATTTTTAGGATCACAAATGATCTTGAATGAAATGCTGCTGTATTTTGTGAGATCCACGAGTTTATAAGGCTGAATAGGATCTTTAAAATTCAGCGAATAGTGTGTGTAGGGAAAGGGTGTTTCCGAATCAAGAGTAAAATTGTATTCAACGGTGCCAACCTCTTCCTTTAAGTTCAGTTGGGTGGCGCCGACGGGTGCCGATGGCTCTGTTGAAGATGCCCACAGAAAAGATGGATCCCGCCCCGGAAACAACGACACATCCAATCGAGATTTTACTATCCCAGCATAAACAATTAGCGCAGTGAGCAGCGACAGCGCTAAGAGCAATAGAGATGCATTGCGATAAAACTTAAGCATCGGCGGAGAAACCTATCGACAAGCAAGCGTTTTGCACGTTATCGAGTTGAAGTTGATGGATTTATTGGTCTTAGTGAGGCCTCGTAAAGAGGTCTATTCAGCTTCTGGGGTGTGGGTTTACAGCACTAAGTGGCAAAAAGTGTTTGTACTATAATATGCAAATGTCGAATTTTGCAATCATTAAAGAGTGTGACGGGCGCTCTAAAATTGCCAGGACTGAGTGTTTCTCAAGTGTAAAACATCTCTTTGTATAAAGATTTACAAGTACTCCGCTCGTTGAAGTGCCGACTGAATTTGCAGTTGGCACTGTCTTTAAAACGCCAACTTACTGCCCGCATAGAGCATCATTATGGCGAGCGCTGGGCGCAAATATTTTTCAGCGGCGCGGTGGGCTAGATGGCTGCCAATATAGATTCCTGGTAGCGAACCCAGTAATAAATTAACTAATAACCCCCAATCTACATTCCCAAAACTCGCGTGACCAATACCCGCAACCAGAGTGAGGGGAACTGCGTGGGCGATTTCTGTTCCCACCAAGCGCACGACCGGTAACATTGGATAAAGTAAAAATAATGCGACAGTACCAAGTGCGCCGGCGCCAATAGATGTGAGCGTCACAATCACACCCATGATCAAGCCGATTATCACAGTGGCAATATCTTGTTGCTTGGGGTTCATACGCGTAAGCCAGACATCATTGCGATGGCTGTAATCCATAATCTGCTGTTTAAATAGAATCGCTAAGGCGGTAAATAGCATCGCCCAGCCGAGCGAGGTTTTGATCACCTTATTAACGGTGGCAGTGTCTAAACCACTGGAATGTAAGAGCCATAACGTCAGTAGGGCAGCTGGCACGCTGCCGGATGCCAATATCAGTGTAATGCGCCAATCCACATTGCGTTTTTTATGATGAACGTGAATGCCGCCCGCTTTGGTGATGGCGGCATACAATAAATCTGTTCCTACCGATGTGGCGGGCGAAACTCCAAAATGAATCAATATTGGCGTCATAAGCGAGCCGCCGCCCACGCCTGTAAGGCCGACTACGAAGCCTACAAATAGACCTGCAATTACAAAGTAGTACTGAAATTCCATCGAGTGCTCGCTGTAGCTTGTTGATTTTTAATCATTTGCTGTTGGGTTTCCAGCAGGGCGCGCAGGTTAACAGCCAAACGCAACGTTTTAAAATGCCAAAAGGTTTGGAGGTTATGCTTTTAAGGCATATGAACTAATCAAATAAGATTATTTTCAGCAACGTAAACTTAAGTCTTGTTATTTTAAAGTATATATCATATAAATAAGATGTGGATGCAATAAAGGCAGGAGGTCAGAGAGGCTGAGGTAAATAGTTCACCTAGTTTTACCTCGGCCGTGAGAGAACCTAATCAGGCTGGTGTCCATAAAAACTGGCCTAACACCATAAAAATAAAGGTAAAAAATGAAACTATCAAAAATCGCGGTGCGTTTAATGGCCGCAGCGAGTCTGTTGTTAGCCTCCTCAATGTCAGTGGCAGCTGTAGTTAAAGGCGCTGATGTTAGTTGGACGTCAGAAATCGAAGCCAATGGTTACAAGTACTACAATCGCAGCGGCGTACAGAAAGATGTCTTCGCCATCATGAAAGAGCAGGGCATGACTGCCGCGCGTTTGCGTGTGTGGGTCAATCCCTCGCAAGGTTGGTACAACAGCTATCAAGACGTAGTGGCCAAAGCCAAGCGCGCCAAAGCGGCAGGCTTGAGTGTGATGATTGATTTCCACTACAGCGACTCTTGGGCTGACCCTGGCCAACAAACCAAACCAGCTGCGTGGTCGGGTTACTCCTTCCAGCAGTTAATGGATGCGGTTTGGAACCACACGACTTTTGTATTGCAGGCAGTAAAAGATGCCGGCGTGACGCCGCTGTGGGTGCAAGTAGGCAACGAAACCAGCAATGGCATGTTGTGGAACGATGGTAAAGCATCTACCAACATGAAAAATTATGCGTGGTTAACCAACACGGGCTACAACGCATCCAAAAGTATTTTCCCCAATGCGAAAGTGATCGTGCATTTGGCGAACTGTTTTAAAAATGCTGACAACCGCTGGTTGGTGGATGGATTGGTCGCTAATGGCGGTAAGTTTGATGTGTTGGGTTTTTCGGATTATCCCACCAATGTATCTGGCTCTAGCTGGCAAACCATTAACGCGCAATGCCTCACTAATCTGAATGACATGGTGAAACGCTACGGCAAAGAAGTGATGATTGCTGAAATCGGTGTACCTTGGGATAACTCGTCGGCGCAAACCATCGTAAAAGATATGGTGACTAAAGTGGGTCAAGTGACTGGCGGTAAAGGTATAGGCATTTTTTACTGGGAGCCACAAGCTCGCCCCGGTTGGAGTGGTTATACCATGGGTGCTATGGATAACAATGGCAAAGCAACCGCGGCGTGGGATGCCTTTAAATAAGTTATAGATTTAACCAAAACAGCCAACCGTTTAAAAACCGGTTGGCTGTTTGTTTTTGTGGCGACAAAAAATTCAATGGATATTTGTTAACGAGTGGAGGGGCGGACCTCAACCAATTTTGATGGCGAGGACCCCTTATAACAACGACTTATTTGCTCGTAGAGGTATTTTTGAAGAATATGACAGTTTAATACTGCTATAGATTGTAATAGCAAAACTGCATTGTATCCCCGCGAATATTTAGGTGCTGGGGAGCGAGCACCTCTCATCAGTCTTAAGGCTAATCACAACTATTAAATAGATATCAACCTTTCTTATCCCTGCCCCCAATTGCAACATGAAATTGACGTTGCGGCGGTTTGTCGTTTGGGCTTTTGAGTGGGTACTTGAGCAACGGCTGGCCTGACCTTTTACCAAAACATAAACCACTTGGTGAGAAGGTTTTATTTAAACAAGCAGTATCTTATGCGGGAGTAGCCATATCTATATTTTTGTGCGCGAGTTAGGCGGTAGCTGTGCGGTAAAATGAAGCTCCACCGGTGAATTGTTACGCAAAACCCGAAAGGTAATTTCAGATCCCACTTGAATATTGGCAATCAGTTTTTTAGCGGTCGGGATGTCGCTAACTTCGGTACCGTTAATGTGGGTTAAGGTATCACCCTCTTTGAGTCCAGCTGCGAATACGGGGCTGCCATTCTCAATGCTCATAACTATCAGCTCTGATTTTTGCAGCGTAGTAGGCGTCTCACTGTATTTGGGGCTCACGGTAAACCCGAGCCAAATATGTCGGACTTCACCGTACTCTACGATTTGTTTAAGCGAGTTGATCGCTATATCGGCAGGCACCGCAAAGCTGATACCTACGGACGCAGCGCCCGTTTCATCCAAAATGGCTGTGTTGATACCGATTAAATTGCCTTGAGCGTCAATTAATGCGCCCCCGGAATTACCTGGGTTGACGGCAGCATCTGTTTGGATGAAGTTTTCACTGTTATTGATCCCCAATCCCCATCTGCCTATCGCGCTAACGATTCCTTGGCTGACGCTTTGGCCTACACCAAATGGATTGCCAATTGCCAAGACTACATCGCCAACGCGCATACTACTGGGTTGGCCAAGTGGGATCGGAAGTAGGTTATCCAAAGTGATTTTCAAGACGGCCAAGTCATTTTCGGTATCTACACCTACGAGCTCGGCAGATGTGTATCTGCCGTCGTTAAGCAGTACTTGGATCTTGTCAGCGCCGTTAATCACATGATTGTTGGTTAAAATAAAGCCGTTGGTATCTACAATGACGCCAGAGCCAAGGGTGCGCTGCATACGCTCTCTCAGTGGCACATTTGAACTGTTGTAGAGTTGGCGATAATAGGGATTGTTGTAGAAGCGCGGGTCTCGTTCCAGCACTTTTTTGGCGGTGTAAATATTGACGACCGCTGGCGCTGCACGACTTACCGCATCGGCATACGAAAGGGGGGCGGTGTTAGTTGACTGAATTGGAATTTGCGCAGCAACTTGTTGTTGCCCGCGCAATTGCGGGAAAAGTAGCATCGCCAATAACGCGATAATAACGCCTACTGCCGTCGGCCAAGCTGCAAATTGCAGCAGACGTATAAAATTCATGTAAAGCTCCAGTGCCAAATCGGCTACCGTAAAACCCCCGCTGTGGGCGGGGAAGGGATATTTATTGTTGTAGCTTAAGGGTTAAAACAGTGGCTATTTCGCGCTTAATAGCGCTTGGTAGCAGCACCATCAAAATCAAAATCTTCTGGTGTTTCGGTGGGGCGCATCACGGCAGGGTCATCATCGCGCAGCCCATAGTCTTCGGCGAGTACACCTTTGGCACCCACGGGCTTTGGTGCCCAATCTCGTGGTGGCTCAATGTGTTGCGCGTTGATATGACTGGTTTTAGCTTCGCCTAGACTATTGGCAGAATCTAAAATCTTGCGGCTGATTTCTGGCGTAGCAAGCTTAAGTGCGCTGCTGGCTAGGTGCTCATGCATTTCGCGGTAGCAGCGCGTCATATCACCAATATGCTGCGATGTTTGTGCGAAAGATTCCGCAACATCGCGCTGATAATTTTGAAGCGAGCTTTCGGCTTCGTTCAAACGGTCTTCAAGTTCGCGGCTATAAATATTAGAGCGGAAGACATGCAGCAAAAATGCGCCCAGTGCTGTGCCGCAGAGCAAAAAGAAAAAACCAGTAAATACGAGGGTGCTGAGTGAGAACACAAAAGTCTCCTTAACGACTGTCCAGAAAGGTAGAATCCGCTTAATTACTGCGTCGACGAATTCTTAAAACGTGCCCTCATAGTATAAGCCTTTTGTTAAAATAGGTCGGCAAAAAATTGTTATTAATCATCATGCTGGCTCTTTTCTGCTAAGTAAATCGCGTTGTTTGATAGGTAAATCATGTTGTTGGATGAAAAAGAATCAAAAATTAGCATTGCCGGCCCTGCGGGCAACTTGGAATCAGCATTGAGCCGAGGCGATAGCGATGCGCCCTTATCGACACTCAACGCAATTGTTATTGTTTGTCATCCTCACCCGCAACACGGTGGGACTATGGATAATAAGGTCGTCACCACGCTTATGCGCACCTATCGCGATTTGGGCATACATGTATTGCGTTTCAATTTTCGCGGTGTTGGTGGTAGTGAAGGTGTGTTTGATAATACAGTGGGTGAGTTACAGGATCTGTTGGCCGTAATTGGTTGGGTTAAACATAACCTTCCTGATTGTCCTCCGTTGCTTGCGGGCTTTTCTTTTGGATCATCTATCGCAGCGCGAGCGAGCTATTCGCTAGAAAGTATATTGCATTTAACCTTGGTTGCACCGCCCGTTGAACGCTATGAGTATGATCGCAATTGCGTTTTTAATGCGCCGCTCTGTGTAGTGCAGGGAGATCAAGATGAACGTGTTGTTGCGCAAGGTGTTTACGATTGGATTGCGCAATTGCAAAGTCCTGCGGAATTAATTCGATATCCGAATGCAGGCCATTTTTTCCACGGCTACCTATCGGCGTTAAAAACAGATCTCACCAGCGTCCTTTTACGCCAAATCCCACATACTTCTCGTTGATCTTGCTATGACTTCCTCTTCACCTGAAAAACTTTCCCCTATTGCTCGTTATGAACAGGATTTGCAACGCGAAGATTTTCGTCGCGATCCCTCACAAGCTCAAGCAGTAGCGCATTTACAGACTTTGTATGAGGCATTGGTAGCCGATTGGAGCGTCGACCAAAAACCTACATTAAACGGCTTTTTCAAAAAAATATTTGGTGGCGCCAGCAAACCCATGATTCGCGGTTTGTATTTTTGGGGTGGGGTAGGGCGTGGTAAAACCTATTTGATGGATAATTTTTTTGAAAGTCTGCCATTTCAGGAAAAAATGCGCATGCACTTTCACCGTTTTATGCGTCGCGTGCACAGTGAATTAAAACAGCTGGATGGCGAAAAAAACCCTCTAAAAAAAGTTGCGGATATTATTTCAGCGGAAGCAAAAGTTATCTGTTTTGATGAGTTTTTTGTATCCGACATTACCGATGCAATGATCCTCGGCACACTTATGTCAGAATTGTTTGAGCGCGGAGTCGTATTGGTTGCCACGTCAAATATTGTTCCGGATGGTCTATACAAAGATGGTCTACAACGCGCTCGTTTTCTACCCGCGATTGAGCTGCTGAAAAAGCATACTCTTGTGGTCAATGTGGACGGCGGTGTGGATTATCGTTTGCGCGCATTAGCGCAAGCAGAGCTTTATCATTATCCCCTCGATCAGCAAGCGGATTTGAGCTTGCAAAAAAGTTTCCGTAGCTTGCTCTCATCCCCAAGTGAAGAAAAATCTAATCAAGTATTAATTGTTGAAGGGCGCGATATTCATTCGCGCTATTCTGCCGAAGGCGTTGTGTGGTTTGATTTTGACGCTATTTGTGATGGCCCGCGCTCACAAAATGATTACATAGAACTCTCCAAGGAGTTTCACTCGGTCTTTATCAGTAATGTCCCCGCGCTTGGTCGAGCAAATGACGATCAAGCTCGCCGCTTTGTAAATTTGGTGGATGAATTCTACGATCGTCATGTGAAGCTTGTACTGTCAGCAGATAAGCCTCTAGCGGAACTCTATTCGGATGGAAAATTAAATTTTGAGTTTCAACGAACGGTTAGTCGATTGTTAGAAATGCAGAGTCATGAATACCTCGGGATGGAGCATCGGCCGTAGGTTCGACAGAATAAACAGCCGTAGTGGCGCCAAATAACACAAGAAGCTCTCAAAAATCTATCTTATGTTGCCAAGTTGGTGCGCTATTTATTGTACTACTTAAAAAACATACATATACTCTTGACTCGTACAATAAATCAATAACAGGAGGTTTTATGGTTAAGTCGGCAGCATTTATATTTGTTTCATTCTTTTTTTCTCATCTCGTTTTAGCACAGTCTGAAGATGGCGGAGGTTCTGTCGGAGGCGGTGGCGGTGGAGGACAAGCAGGCGCGCGGGAGTATTCTAACGAAATAGGTTTTGACGGCGCCAACTCGAAAGATATGCTTGATAAATACAACAGAGATGTCAAAGATACACTTCATCAATCTCGGCCAAAATTTGCAAAATTATTTCAGCAAACGCAAGATGCTTTTTTGAAAGATGATATGCAGAAAGCAGAAAAATTGGTCACAAAATTGCGAGAGCTAGAACCGTCAAATGACTATGAGAGGGCCCGTCTTTATCTGGTTGATTATTGGTACTACGGTAAGCAAGGCAACAAAGAAATGGAAAACGATGCTGCAGCAAAACTCTTGTCCATAGGTGAGGGAAATATTGATTCGCCAGCGTTTGTCGAAGCTGGAATGCGCTTGTTAAAGCGCCAATACAATAATCAAGATATTGGCGGTGCGATTGAGACGCTAACAAACCTGCGTAAGGATCCAGCTGCGCAACTAGAGCTGATGTCCGTCGTCAGTGCAGTAAAGAAATTGGACGACTATGCTGAACAAACGACCAATATTGTACAAAAAATCACTACAAACGAAGCGGGTAATTGGAGCGCAAAATTATTAAAGCCCAATTTTTTGTTCAGCAATATAAGTGGCGAAATAAATACCTTAGAGTTGAACTGTGCGAATAAGCAGTCTGTTTTACCTTATAAAGCAGACAGCGTAGTGCAAATTCCTGATGCCTGGGGAAGTTGCAAATTAAAGGTGAATGCAAAGCCGAATACGGCGTTTAACCTGATTCAGTTACAGCAAAAACCAACCTAATTCAAATACGATTAGAGCTTTTTATAATGAGTTTATGAGCCCCGCTTGCGGGGCTTTTTATTGTCTGCACTTTCCTACCATATCTAATTCGACATTGTACAAACTAGTGGTAACGTTCAATAAGCCCAAGGTGGTGTGAAATAGGTTATCGTGGGAGTATTCAGTATTGGTTTGCCCCGCTAGGCATTGGCGGTTAATCCCGCTGTCTTTTTCGAATGTGGGTGAGAACCAAAAGAAAAAGGGCACATGCTTTTGTTCGATGGGGGCGAATAAATACGGCATCCCATGGAGATAAAGATTTTTTTCACCTAAAGATTCACCGTGATCCGACAGGTAAATGAGCGCTGTATTATAGGTACTGTTTTTTTCTTTTAGCCATTCGATAGTATTATTTAAAAACTGATCGGTCATTCGAATGGTGTTGTCAAAAGCGTTATTAATTTCTTCGCTAGTGCAATCCTGCAGGGTATTTACTTTGCACACAGGTTTAAATATTTCCATCTCGCTAGGGTAGCGGTTGTAGTAATCGGGGCCGTGGCTACCCTTGGGGTGTAAAACAATCACTTTATTGCCATTCATAGCATTAACTTTCTTGTCTATGTCGTGCAATAAAATATTATCGAAGCACTCCCTATCATTACAGAGTGTCGGTATTTTCAAATTCTTGAGACTCTCGTAACTGACTCTGTCGCAGGTGCCTTTGCAACTTGAATTATTGTCTAGCCAGAGTACTGAGTAGCCGCTCCTTTTCAATAAATCTAATAGGCCTTCTTGCGATTTTGCCTTTTTGTCGGAATATTTTTCTCGTGTTAAATTAGAGAACATACAGGGAACAGATACTGCAGTCTCTGTTCCACAGGAATATACGTTGCGGTAATTGATAATATTTTGTTGGGCAATCAACGGTGTGGTTGGTTTGCTGTAGCCATTAATGCTGAAGTGGTCAGCACGTGCTGTTTCTCCAACAACGAGAACAAAGAGAATAGGTTTGGTTTGCGCCTTCGCTTGTTCGTTGAGTTTTGCATCTTCGCCAATAGGTTTTACTGTGATGGATTTATTGCTGGCGGAAATATAACTAATGCTCGCGTAAATAAAATTAACGGGGTTCGCCATTTGGCGAATGTTTTTATGGTTGCGAAAGAAGGAAGCATATTCCGCAGTCAGTGGAGCAATGAGGATTACTATAGCTAATAAAATCGCTCCCCAGAGTTTTAATTTATTCCATGCTTCATTTTTGAAATTGGAAAAGTTAAGTTTCACTTTGAATAACAATACACTTGGGATGATGCCCAACAAGAAAATATAAAGTGCCAGTGTGCTATTGAATAAACCGCTTGCCTCATTAGTGTCTGTTTCAATTGTGTTTTGAATCATTGTTTGATGAATGACTATTCCATAAGCATTCATAAAATAAGAAACGCCAGCAGCTGCAATAAATATAAATGCCATTACTGGTTTAGAAATTTTTGGCAATACTATAAATGATAGAACCAGGGCTGTTACAGCACCTACAAGCAGGCTCACGCTAAAGAAAAAGAGCGCTGATTTGGCATTTTCAATGGGGAGTGCTGTGTGTAATGCTTTAAAGAAAGCTGTGTTGTATAAAACCACAAACAGCACACTGCATAGCAGAGTAAATTTTGTGCTGCTCATTTGCCAAGACCAAAAATGAGTATTGACGTTGTTGTCTAGTATTACTGGTGAAGATTTCCGTGAAAAAAACGCCATAAAAGCCTCTAGGTTATTGTTGTGACGGTAATCTACCAAGAAACATCAATTTAAAAATAAACAGTGAAAAAAACCAGCATATTGCTAGAGTCCACAGGTCGTGTGTAATAAAGTGTGCGCCGCGCAACTGTTGTGAAAATCCAAAAATAAGCCCAACGCTTAATGCTCCTCCCAAGCCTATCCAACGCCATTTAGAATGTTTGTACACGCCTAAAAAATAAAATGCTAACCAAGCGTATCCGCCGCTTGCGTGGCCAGCGGGAAAGCAATTGTCGCCGCTCATATTTAGAATCTGACTGTAAACACTCGCGTATTCCAATTTGCCTCCATAGCGAGAAAAATCCCATACGCAGGAAACATGACTAATACTTTTGAGTGCGCTAATTAAAACACTGCCTCCCCCAGCAGCTAATAATAGATAGACAAGTTCGCGGCGGTATTGTCGAAGGTATTGACTTAAATAACTTACAATAAGTAGTGTCAAGATTATAACGGCAATTAGTAGGGAAAGCTTTTTTCCTGATTGATGGATGATTGTGTTTGTAATCCAGGCATTTTTAAGCGCCCAAGTTCCGCCTTCCCACGCATAGAGTTTGTCGGCTATCCATGTGTCAACCTTTCCAAATTCAAAAGCAACTGTAATGAAAAGAAAGATACATAGTGGAATGTATAAATGATTTCGCCAAAAATTTGAGGAGTAATTAGATGCGTGTTGTGACATGTTTTATCTGCGTTATTGTTAATAAACGGACGCAAGTTTATCAGTCGCTCTATGAGCGTGCTATGCAAAATGAATTCGCACCCCGAATCTTAATAAAACATTAAGGTTCGGGATGGATTGGATTTAGGCGTCTGCTTTCTCCTTCTCCTGAGGCTGGCTGTGTTGTTCTGTACTGTAATCCATGGGGATTGTAATTAATTTATCCAGATCAATAACCGAGTTGGTGCCTTCTGGCTTCGCATGTTCATAGCGGCCAGAGGCTATGACATTGTTTTCATCCAGGGCACGTTTAAGTTGATGTTGAGCTTGCGCACTAGGCGAGTCGGCAG
>CAZZEV010000060.1:0-13462 GCA_964653305.1 uncultured Cellvibrionaceae bacterium
CACCTCGTCGGTAGACACGTGCAAAAAGCGGAAACCTTCTTTCTCTGCCGCAGACAAGTCTTGCCAATAGTTGCGCACGCTCTCAAGTAAGTTGAATGTGCCCACCACGTTGGTTTCAATAAAATCAGTGGGGCCATGAATGGAGCGATCTACATGGCTTTCCGCGGCAAAGTTAAGTACAGCACGCGGTTTGTACTTATCAAATAGCCGCTTAAACAAGACTTTATCAGCAATATCACCATGAACAAAGACATATCTAACATCATTTTCATAATTTATATTCTCTAAGTTGCCCGCATATGTTAATTTATCAATATTTACAATCAACTCATTATTAAGTGAAAGAAAATAATTTACAAAATTACTGCCGATAAATCCAGCACATCCGGTTGCAAATATTGCCATAAATACCCCTTAAACACAAGTGAAAATTCTTTTCAAAATCAATATGAATTCACTTTAAGCCGTCCCTGTACACAGATGAAAACGAAGTTGAATCTGCCCTTCTTTTAATCAAGTCGGCAACATTTGAATCGCCTTTTTGATCATTTCTAGGCGCAAATAAAGCACGCTGACGCGAATCCACACCAATAGGTGGCTCGGTCAGATAGTAAATTGCCAAGGATTTTCTATATATATCTCTGGGCTGCACCAGCGGACGACACATTCCATGCCAACTATTCTGTGTGGTATCAAAAATTACTGCTCTGTTAAATTTTGGCTGAACTACCCTCTCCAATTTACCCGGGCCGTTTTCATCAATACAATGCGACCACAACCCTAAGTGGCCACCATGCTCTTCAACAAGACTCTCAGACATGTACATAATAATATTTAATTTACGCTGCAAGCCTATTTTTGGATGTAGTGAGTAATCCAAATGCGGGTTCAAATTACCACCGGTACCGTGGATGTGCCAGCCACCTCCATGCAATCCTTGGTCTGCATAAAGAGGCACCCCAGCAACACTCGACAATAACGCAATAAACTTATCGTCCATTAAGGCTCTAAATATTTGATAAGTTAGCGATGGAAATAGATTCCAATCATTTAGAGCTTTCTTGTCTTCTATTGAGTTTTTATAATGGAACCATCTTGGATCTTCATAAGACAGGAATTCAGACTCCAGCTGCTCTGCAACTTCCAATTTGAAAAAATCATCAACAACACAATGATCAAAAGGCCCTGCATCTTTATAGCTTGATAAGGATGCTTGAATTGCTTCGAAATTAAAAAACATTTAATTCTCCAGTTAGGTTAACAAAAATAAAAAAGCAATAAAAATAGAATGAGACAATTTCCTTCTTAGCTTGGAAAAATTATTTAATGTAAATTTAATTTTCTTAATACCAGTCAAGTTCAGTAATTGCATGCAGCCAATAGCGTTAGCAACAGCTCTAACCTGCCCCATATACCAACCACTTCTAATTTTATTAAGTCTAAATAACAAAGCCCTTACACCTATATTTACACCCGTTTCATTTCTGCCATGTTGGCGATATTCAACTAACGGCTGTTTAACAAATACCCACTTAAAATTTTGCGCGCGCACAAATGCATAAAATAACCAGTCGTGATGAAAGACCTCATCAAAAATAATTGGTTTTTGAATAAGCAGCATTCTAAAACTAGTAGCTAAAAATGACTTGAACACATATGTACAACCTATACTAGCCGACTCAAATATATAGTCATACTCCTTAATGGCTTGACTTTTATCAACATACCGCACACGGTCGATGCTCCAAAATGCATTATAATTAGAGCTACAGGCAAAACCTGCCTCAATCTCCATTCTATCGATAGATATTTTTATTTTATCTTTGTGCCACAAGTCATCTTGGTCGGCAAAAGCAACGTAATCAAATTTCGAGTAATCATTAATCGCTAAGACTAATTGATAAAAATTTTTGCCGGCAGTACCACCACTAACATCGTCTCTAATAATTTTTACATTCTTGTGAGAATTAGCGTACATATCTAAAATCTCAGCTGTACCATCCTGAGAGCCATCATCTCGAACAAACAAATGAACATTTACATTCTCTTGCTGCAAGATACTATCCATTTGAATCTTTATGTATTCAGCGCCATTATATGCAGCCAATAAAACACATAACTCATAAGCATTGGGATTTTCGTTAACTACTGAATTTTCCATAAGGGACATATTAATATTTATCAAACTACAGCCGGGCTTAGACATTACTTTTAAAACACATTAAAATCAACAGCGCTTGCGCATCGTGCCGGCTTTAAAGAAGATGTAAATCCATACAAATTGAAACAGCACAGGCGGGTATATTATCATATTATAAAAAATACTCAATAAAAGACATTGCGCCAATACTGCATATTTCACTAACGCATAAAAATTTGAAATTTTCTTGTAAAAAATACCCGCCAAAAACCCCATACTTATTACATTGAACCATATACCGTACAAGTCCGCATCTAAATATGCTTGTATTAATGCTGTGGACACGTTAAAATTTGGATTGGGAAGCAAACCTGTTTGCAGAAAATCTTGCGCCCACCGACTCTCACCGTCCATATCAAACAAAGCAGCCTTAACCACGGTAGGCAATATAGAGTAAAAGAATGCAGATGTATTTTCAATTAATAAATACGAGTGATTCGAAACATTATAGAATAAATTATTTAATGGTGTTACCATATATATGTAAAACCAGATAAAACCCGAAGGAACAAGAGGATTTACATCATTCAAACCGACAGTTTGATAAAAGTCAGAACTTCTAGCATCACCAATAATGCCAAAGCCGATAACCACGGCTAAGCTTAACAACACCACATAAATAACGTGTTTATATCTAAATATTTTTTTTTGACTGCACAAGTAAATTACAATTACAAAAACTTCAATGAATGCACTGACGATCAGTTGTCTTGATATCAATAAGATATAAATTATAATAATAATAAATATTAATGCCAAATTTTGCAACCTCCATCTGCTCCGTTGAAACATATCAACGACTAAAAAGCAAATCAAAGTAAGCGACAAAGAGTTTAACAATCCGTGCAACGAAGGAATACCAAAGTCAAAATACGTTTTATCGCTATTTTGGTATAACCATATCAAGGGTAATCCACCAGCATGATAAATCTCAGCTGATGTAGCAAGCAACCACAACATAAAGAAAAAATACAATACATTTACCGGAGTCTTGCTAGCATAATCGATACGTTTTTTCTTAAAAAATGATGTAAAAGCATAGCCGACCATAAAACCAATAAAGATTAGTGCGGCTAGTAAAAAATCGTAACTCGTTGAAATTAACGGAATTGGAAAAATCAAGTACAACATACTAGCCACTAACCACGGCATAGAAAATAAAAAGATCGGATTTATCAAAAACATGTTATTGCAGCTCAGATCTCAAGGAAATCAACTTGTATTTTTCATAAAAATAAAACTTAAATGGCTTAATAAAGATCCATAATACGCAAACCTCAAGTGCGACCAACTTTATCAAATCTGGCGCATTCATCTTGATACGAGCAAGAAAATCGACATACCAATTTTCATTAGAGACTCGTAGCATCAAAATAGTTTTAATCAATTTAACTTTCAACCCTGTATTATTTATAAATTGTTTAATTACATGATTGCTTACTCCATGAGTTTTTGCAAAAACAATTGAGTTTATTAAATAATCAATATTACCATCTCTATACTCTTTATATTTATTAATAGATCGAATTAAATTATTTTGATGCAATGTATAAGCAGTTTGCGGGGTTTTTATATAATAAAAATCTCCTAACGTGCATAATTTCAAATAGAGTTCAGAATCACAACTTAAGTTATTTTCATTCGCAAAAAAACCAAGCTCTACTGCATCTGCTCTTTTAAATGCCATAGAGCACAAAACACTATCTAGAGGCCTAATTTTTCCTCTTAACAAAAATAACTCAATGCCTGGAGTCAAACCATCGAATGGCAAAGCGAATTCTTTAATGCAACCTTCTTCCACGTCATGTATCTCAGCCCCAGAACAAACAAAAACGGGATTACTGTTCACTATCGCATTTATTACATTTGATATAAAGTATGTATCGATAATATAATCATCATCGGATAGGAGAATAAACCAATCAGTAGTAGCAACATCGCAGATTGCTTTTTGCCAATTGCCAACCATACCAATATTTGATTTGTTTTTATTATATTTGAAATTTTTATATTTTCTATATTTTTCAATCACCTTACTTGTATTATCAGTAGAACAATTATCTGATACAACGACTTCAAATTCAGTTGAATTTTGCTGAAATACACTGTTAAGGGCTCTATCAAGAAGACTAGCTCTATTAAAAGTTGGAATGATGACTGAAATTTTATACTTACTAATCATAGTATTTTTTTAATTTATCATTAGCGACATAGGAATACATAAGCAAACTTATCGTTTGACAATAGCATCCAATCACAGCCAATTCAAACACTTGAAAATAAGTTGCGAAGTGCGTCAGAATAAAAAATTGAACTATAAAAATAGTATTTATCTTCAAAATTGAAGATGCAGAATTTGCAACAATTAATAACCCAACCGGCACAGTTTCAATTGCAACTATAAACTGCCACACTAGCAAAACCAACAAAGAATTACTTGCTTCAGACTCCATCTCAACACCTATTCCATAATAGGCAAGCCCAAAATATACTGCAAATGCGATTGCAAATCCAATTAAAAAAATAGGAACCGCCGAATATAAATATACATATATATTACTAATTAACTTAATACGATTCAAGGCAGCAAAAGAGTTTGCTTGCTCGGCATGATACACAGCCGCATGAGGGCCCATAGTAATCGAGCAAAGCCCATCTGCAACTCTCTTTAAATACTGATATGTCGCTATCGTGCCATTAACCCCATGAGACAAATATGAAGCAACCACAACACTTAACAGCAAATTATGAATAGAATGAATCCCTCTCATCTTGCAACTTGATATTGCAAACTCTTTTATCACCGACCACTCTATTAATAATTTAAATTTTCTCGAAGGATTTACAAAAAAAAATATCAATAAAAATCCGATCGAATTATATATTGCTACCAAGCATCCAAAATCTAACGGGCTTCTTGTATTTAATAGCCAACCTGTAATCAGCGAAGCAAAAATAACAAAATGTGACATCGAATTAATTAATAACGCCCAAATACGCTTTCCGTCTATCAATAAAATTTGTTTAATAACGAAGAGGATCGGCATTACAAATATTTGACTGGCGAAAACGCGCAGAAGCATCGATAACTCACCGTCGTGGTTGATATCTGAACTACCTGCATATATGAGGATTATTTCATTTGCAATAAAATAAACTCCACCTCCAAAAAGTAGACCGCAAATGAACGCAAAGCCCATCGCATTTGCTTGGAATTCAGATAAGATAGAGTTGCCCAAGGCTTTATATCTAGCATAATAAACTGGATATTGCTCGACTCCAGCCTGCGAAATCAAACTTATAGACTGAATTATCGTTAAAACAAGCATCCACTGATCTGCCTGTTTAGATGCTCCAAACAAATACCAACTCATACAAATATTTATTAATGCAGCAGCAGCACATATTGCGTTAATAAAATTTAAACCTAAGTTTTTCATCGATAGTTAAACAATTTTCGGCACCAAACGCATAATCTCGCTGCTTCTGTAATCCAAATCACCAAAATTTATTCGCCCCTGCGCCCCCCAAATTTTCCACCAATGTAATGAGAACTCTTTCAATGTACAAGGAGTCCCACTTCCAATATTAATCACTTGCGGATTTCCTGCATTCAAGGTATCCATGTTCGACAGTTGGAAAACAAATTGCTTAGCGACATCGATAACATTTATGAAATCTCGAACTTGCTCTCCAGGGCTCATTGAAAAATCTTCTCCTGCAAGCGCAGCTCTTTTCAATGACGGCCATAATCTCTTAGGATCTTCTCCTTCTCCATATACTTGAAAAATTCTTAGAATTTTTAAAAAAATTTTCTCTTGCCTAGCAAAGCCTTCAAAAGCCATTGATGCGGCCGCTTTTGACGTTGGATATGACAAGTTAGGTTTCAGTAATGTTGTAGCCTCAATAAAATCGATGTTTTCAGCCGACTCTCCATATTCAAAACAAGATCCAGCAATTAAAAATGACTTAACACCACAATCAACCGCTTGAGTCATTAATTTTATTGGGGCGAAAACGTTCCAATAAATACAATCCGTCAATGGTGCGTATGGTGGGTTAGGTGTATGCGACGCCAGATGAACAACAGCATCACAACCTTTTAATACATCTTTAAAATTCGAATCTAACGGGCGATCAACCCATTGTGGCTCTTTCTTTAGGATCAGCCGGGTTACACTTCCTGATCGTCGTTGCGCAACTATTTCATGGCCAGCATCCATAGCCTCTCGCAAAAAATGGGAGCCAATAAACCCAGTACCACCAGTCAAGAATATTCTCATACTTAAAATGGTGAAATAAAATCTTTTAAGATTGGATGCTTACTATCCCTTGTCGAAATAATAGGATTTTTAATACCCCAATCACATCCAAATGAATCCCATCTAATTCCAACATCATTTTTCGGCGCATATGTTGTTGCAACTTTATATGTCATCAAAACATTTTCTGTTAATGCTAAAAACCCATGCGCCATACCCTTTGGTATGAACATTCCATGACCTTTTTTTGCATCTAATTCAATAGATATAAAACGTCCATATGTTCGGGATTCATTTCGAAGGTCTAATATCACATCGAGAACTTTTCCACTCAAACAATACACAAGCTTCTCATGATCATGCGGTGGGGTTTGAAAATGCATCCCACGAATCACCCCTTTTCGTGAGTTAGAGTAATACTCCTCACGCCATTCAGTTTGCAACCCAAATTCAGTAAAAAGCTCTGCATTAAAAGTTTTAACAAAAGCTCCACGATCATCTTCGATAAAAAAAGGTTTAACTTCAAAACACCCATTTAGTATTGTCGGTGCTAACTCCATAGAATACCTTCAGAAATTTAGGCCAAAAAACTCTTCCAGCTTCTCAGTAATGAAGTCTAGTTCCTCAATGTCTAGCCCTGGAAAAGTACCAAGCCAGAAAGTTTGATTCATTACCACATCAGTATTAACCAGCTCTCCGCTTATACGGTAATTTCGCCCAGCCATATACGGCTGTTTGGTCAGATTACCTGCAAATAACAACCTTGTGCCAATTTTATTTTGATCCAAGTAATTGATCAAATCATTACGCTTAATACCACTTGACTCTTTAACAATTAGCGGGAAACCAAACCATGATGGTTCAGAGTTAGGCGTAGCCTCTGGTAAATGCAAGAAGTCTGAGCAACTTGCCAATCGCTCCTTCAAATAAGTAAAGTTTGCACGACGCTTAGCTATGAACTCTTCTAGTCTGTCCATTTGTGCCAATGCACATGCCGCTTGCATGTCCGTAATCTTAAGGTTGTAGCCCAAGTGGCTGTATGTGTACTTGTGGTCATAGCCATCTGGCAGGTCACCACCGAGCTGTTCTTTGGTCCAGCAAAAGCGCTTGTCACACGTGTTGTCTTTGCCAGGAGGGCAATAGCAGTCACGGCCCCAGTCGCGGAATGATTCAGCTATTAACTTCAACTCGGTGTTATTTGTAAACACCACACCACCCTCTCCCATAGTAATGTGGTGCGCAGGGTAAAAGCTCAGTGTGGCGATATCGCCAAAGGTGCCCACCATTTGCCCTTTGTAGGTGGCACCTAAAGCATCGCAGCAGTCCTCTACCAGCCACAAATTGTGTTTTTTACAAAGCGCAGTCACAACATCTAGGTTAAAAGGATTACCCAAGCTGTGAGCCAACATGATCGCCTTTGTCTTAGGGCTTATTGCAGCTTCGATTTTGCTGGCATCAATGTTATGCGTTGCCAAGTCCACATCTACAAACACGGGCACAGCACCAAACTGAACAATCGGATTAACCGTGGTTGGGAAACCAGCGGCCACGCCAATGACTTCATCGCCCGGTTTGATAGCGCGATCACCCAGTTTAGGACTAGTCAGCGCAGAAAATGCTACCAAATTGGCAGACGAACCGGAGTTAACAGTCAAAACATGCTTAACGCCCAAGAACTTCGCCATGCGATCTTCAAACATCGCATTAAAACGTCCGGTGGTAAGCCAGCCATCCAGTGAGGCATCCACCATCAGTTGCAACTCTTTGGCGCCAATTACCTTTCCGGATACAGGCACGGCCGTTTGACCTGGTACAAAGGAGGTAGGGGCATACGCTACGTCCGCGTATTGCTGCACTAGTTCACTAATCTGGGTGCGCAGTTTGTCCAGCTGAGGTTGAAAGTTAATAGTAGTAGTAGTTGTGGTCATTGTTCACTCTGATATTGGTTGATTTGTTGAAGACAATAGGCTCGCATATCAGCAGCAGACAGCCATGCCTGATGCCAGTCGGCAATTCGGGTCAACGCAGTGTGCAGCGCCCAACGCGGTGCCCACTGCAGGCGCTGACGCGCTTTCGAAATATCCAGCTTAAGATAATTTGCTTCATGCGGGTGGTCGCCGGGTTGTTGCACCCAAGTAGCGCTGCGCCCCCAAGACTCGCAAAGGTGCTCAACAATCCACTGAACGGGTTGTGCATCTTCGTCGCGGGGACCAAAATTCCACCCCTCGGCGTCGACTTGCCCATGCTCATGCAAGCGTTGTGCTAACAGTAAATAGCCCGACAAAGGCTCAAGCACATGCTGCCAAGGCCGAATGGCATGCGGATTACGAATTTGTACTGGTTGTTGCTTTTCCAGAGCGCGCAAAATGTCCGGCACCAATCGATCGAGAGCCCAGTCACCGCCACCAATGACGTTACCCGCACGTGCAGTCGCCATGGCAATACCCTCTGCATTTAGGAACGATTTGCGATATGCACTACTGACCAACTCTGCACACCCCTTGCTATTGGAATAGGGGTCATAGCCCCCCATTGGCTCATCTTCGCGATAGCCCCATGCCCATTCTTTATTGTCGTAACACTTATCGGTGGTGATGTTCACGATAGCCCGTACGCTACCCGCATGGCGTGCAGCTTCAAGCACATGCACCGTACCCATCACGTTGGTTGCGTAGGTTTCGATAGGCTGCTCATACGACAAACGCACCAAGGGCTGTGCCGCCATATGTATGAGAATTTCAGGCTTAAATTGCGCGACGAGGCTTCGAACCTTTTCATAGTCACGAATATCCGCAACATGATGTTCCATACCTTGGGCCACACGCGCCACGTCAAACAGTGATGGTGAGGTAGGAGGGGCCAACGCTATCCCACCCAAATCAGCACCCATCGACTGCAACCACAAACTCAACCAACCACCTTTGAAGCCGGTATGCCCCGTCATCAGTACACGTTTACCCCGCCAAAACTCGGGATTGGTTTGTTTCAGCTTCATGGTTAGTCCCACTTTTTCCATGGGGCAGTGCCATTGGCCCACATTTTTTCGAGGGTGTTTTTATCGTGCAACGTGTCCATCGGCTGCCAAAAACCGCTGTGACGGAAAGACATCAATTCCCCCTCTTCAGCGAGCTTCATTAATGGGCCTTGCTCCCAGATGGTGTCATCGCCGTCTAATAGCGGCAACACCTTGGGTGAGAGCACAAAAAAACCGCCATTGATGAGCGCACCGTCGCCACGCGGTTTTTCTTTAAAGCTACGAACTTGGCCTTCGTGAATGTCAAGTGCGCCAAACCGGCCAGGAGGATAAGTAGCCGTCAAAGTGGCCGCCTTGCCATGGCTACGATGGAAGGCAATGCTGGCTGCAATGTCGTTATCGCCAACGCCATCGCCATAAGTGAAACAAAAGGCTTCTTCATCTTTGACATGATCCGCAACGCGGCGCAAACGTCCACCAGTCATCGAATTGTCGCCTGTATCTACAAGCGTCACCTTCCAAGGCTCAGCGCGTTTTTCGTGCACATGCATGGCGTTGGCTTGCATATCAAAGGTTACATCCGACATGTGCAAGAAGTAGTTTGCAAAGTATTCTTTAATTAGATACCCCTTGTAGCCGCAACACACCACAAAGTCGTTGATGCCATGATGCGAATACATCTTCATGATGTGCCACAAAATAGGTTTTCCACCGATTTCCACCATCGGCTTGGGACGTGTCGCGGTTTCTTCGCTTAAACGAGTGCCAAGTCCACCTGCAAGAATGACTGCTTTCATAAATTTTAATTAGTTGGTTAATTCGAGCCCGAGCTTACAAAAGCGTCGGAATAAAAACGTTGACTGGGTAAACCTGCATCTGTAAGAACGGCTTTAGCCGAGCGAATCATTGCATTTGAGCCACAAGCGTAGACAGCCGCATTCTCTAGTCTTGGAACAATATTTAACAAGGCTTCTTGAACATAACCTTTGGCCCCTATCCACTGATCATCAGCACGCGATAGTACTGGGACAAATCGCGAAATGGCTTGAAGCTCCGAGAAACTTAAATACAAATCTTGCTTTGTCCGACCGCCCCATAAGACAGACACGGTTCGCGGCTGCTTTTCAGCAGGAATCTCTTTAATAGACTCGAGGATCGCCTTCACAGGCGCTATACCAGTACCTGTCGCCATGAATACCAGATCAAGCCCTGCAACATCTCGCAAAAAGAAGGTACCAAGAGGCCCATTCAAGCGTAGCAGATCATTTGGCTTTGCTTCCTCGAACCAGTATTTACTTAGCGCTCCGCCGTCAACGCAACGAATATGCAATTCGATTTGCTGCCCCACAAATTTAGCATTCGCAATTGAATAACTGCGGCGCAAACCATTGGAACCAATCAAATCTATGTACTGGCCAGGGATAAATACAAAATTGACAGCGGGGGGCAGTCTTAGAAAAACCCGAAGTACATCAGACGCCACTTTTTCAATGCTGTTTATTCGACACGGGACGGTCTTTGGCTCTGACAAAACGACATCTCCAAGACTTTCAACGTCTACGACCAAATCAGAAATAGCTGTACGCACACAGCTTAAGACCCAACCCTCTGCTTTTTCTGCAGCACTGAGACCTATTTCTTCTTGCATTGCAAGGGACTCGCCTTTCAACACTTTACATTTACAAGTGCTGCACCGACCAGTTCTGCAGCTATATGCCAGCCGTGTACCGCTAAGCTCGGCAGCATCGAGAAGGGAAACCCCTTGCTCGCAACTAAACGAAGCACCAGAATTCAGAGTAATTTTAGCCATGACAATTAGTAAACGCTAGACCCATCAATATGCACCACGCCTACCCGTAACCACTGAAATAGTTTTAAATAAAATAGCGATATCGCCCCACAAAGACCAGTTTTTCACATACCAGGAATCAAAATAAACACGCGTTTCATAGTCCACATCATTGCGGCCGCTCACTTGCCATAAACCAGTCATGCCCGGCTTCACCATCAAATAGTAAACAATATCTTCACTGTAACGCTCCAACTCGGGTTGCACCACAGGACGAGGACCGACAAGGCTCATGTCTCCCGTTAGGACGTTCCAAAGCTGAGGTAACTCATCCAGACTTGTACGACGTAAAAAATGTCCCACAGAGTTAATACGCGGATCATTTTTTAGTTTGAAATCTTTTTCCCATTCAGCCTTGACTTGTGCATCCTTTGCCAACAAGTCCGCAAGAACTTCTTGGGCATTAACAATCATAGATCTGAATTTATAGCAATAAAACTTTTTGCCCCCCTGCCCCACGCGTTCATGCCCAAAGAAAGGGCTACCACCGTCGCGTGAGACTTTGTACGCTAGATAGACAAACAGTGGCGACAACAATCCCAACAGTAACGTGGCCCCCACAATATCGAAACAGCGTTTTATAAGCCTAAGGCCAGCTTGGCTTAATCTGTTTTTAATGTGAATCATAAGCACTTCATGGCTAAAGAAGTTGGTGCTAGCCAGGCCATAAAGCGGAACCCCGCGCATGGCTGGCACAACATGAACATGCCCCACTTGGTGCTGTGAAAGCTGCCGAATGAGTTTGTCACGCAACTCTGATTCGTTGGCTTCTAACGCAATGACACAGTGATAACCGTGCAGTCGCGCAAAATCCTCGGCCGCTCCGGGCCAATCAAATAAAGGAAGACCCAACGCCACCACTCCGGTATTAGATACGACACCGCGGGGCACCACCAAACCAGCCACCGCATAACCCATGGCGGCCTCACCTCGCAGTGCAAGCACCGCTTGCTCTGCATTTTCTCCACAGCCAAACACCAAAGTTGGCCAAGTCCACAGCCGCAACTTGCCTAGGGCGGACCTAGCGAACCAACGAAACAGCGGTAACGCCACGGCCAATGCCGCACAGGCAGCCAGCCAGGCCGGCAGGTTGTCTGCATTGCCGATGAGCGCTTTAAGCATTGACCCCACAAATGCCAGCATAAAAATGCCCTGAAAGACAAAGCCAAGCTCCGTCCAAAATGAGTGCCTGCGCGTATATTGCTTACGCACCAGCGCAGCCCAAGCGCACCACGCAGCGGCCATGACCACAAACTTTGCAGGAGCCAACTGGCTGGCTGGTGAGACGATTTGATAAACAACCAGCCACGCAACAGCATCAGCCACAATTAAAAACAAGAAGCATGAAACAGCCGCTAGTTGACGATGCGCTTTCGAAGCTGATAGAGGCACAATACTACTTGGCATATGCAATTAAGGCTCTTTGAAACCCATCAATGACTTGATGAGCTTTATTTTTAATGCAATCTCAGCATCCCGCTTGGCAGACGCAATTGCCTTACGAACAAACACAAAAATTAGTAAACCAAAGCACGATGCTAAGGCCGTCAACGCCATCACCATACTCAGCTTAGGGGTAGTCTTTATCTGCGGCAAGCTGGGCTGCTGCACAAACACCTCAGCACCTTTGACAGTCAAGCTTTTTCTTAACTCAATATTCTCCAGCTCCTTGCGGGCAACCTCAGCGGTCAAAATGGCATAGTGCTTCATCAGCACCTCGAGCCCTGTGTCGTTTTGCCCTTGCTTACCCATTTGCTTTTTCAACTGCTCAACCGCATCGGCATTATTGGCAATGATGCTTTCGTTGCTGCTGATGGTCTGCTCTACTTGGTCTTTATTTTTACCCTTGGGCAACAACTCCAACAGCAAGGCATCAACGGCTGAAGCCGCCATTGCCTGCGCAAGCTCTGGCTTTCGGGCTTTTACAGTAATGGTAGATAACGCTGTTTTTTTGTCAAACTTGCTCGTTATTTTTTTTCCCAAGTATTCACGCGCGTCATCCTGCACCCCATCATATTCCGCTAGCAGACCAAACTTTTCAACCAACGGATCAAGCACTGGCGCAGTGTTAAGCAAAGCCAACTCAGCCTCGGTCAAACGAACAATGGCGGTTGACTCAAACGTTTTAGGCCACAAAAAGCTCAAAGCACCAGCCAACACGGCGGCAGCCAAAGGAC
>CAZZEV010000061.1:0-13372 GCA_964653305.1 uncultured Cellvibrionaceae bacterium
GCTACCCGCAGTCACGATTTTGCTATTACCGCCGTGCTAAAAGAGATGAAAGGCCGAATTCGCAGCATGGCCTTGTTGCACGACACGCTCTACCGCACCGGTATTTTTGCGGGCGTTGATTTAAGCCGTTACCTTAAACAATTGGCGTCTGAAGCTTTTCGCGCTACGGCAAGCTCAACTTCGGCAGTTTCGCTGGAGTTAGAACTCGCGTCTGTGCATGTGGAAATGGATCAAGCGCTACCATGCGGATTATTGGTTAATGAGCTACTCTCTAATTGTTTAAAGCACGGGTTTCCGAATGGCGGGAAAGGTGTCATTAGAGTGGAACTAAAGCGTGTTGAGGCGCTAGTGCATTTGAGTGTAAGTGATACCGGTATAGGATTAGCCTCCGATTTTAATCTGCAGCAACAAACCTCGCTGGGATTGCATTTAGTCGCTGACTTAGCACGGCAATTGGGCGGCGAGTTGCAGATAAATACCGGCCAAGGAGCAACCTCTACAGGTGCAATTTTTACAGTTGTTTTTACGCCTAAAACATAAGGAATTAACCTTCAATGCAGCAAATGATGGATGAACCGCACTACAAAGCCAGAATACTCGTTGTAGAGGATGAGGTTATTGTTGCGCGTGATATTCAACAACAGCTGCGTGAACTCGGGTATGAGCCCATTGCCCACACCACCCGCGCCGAAGAGGCCATAGCGCTGGCAGAAAGTCTTTCCCCAGACGTAATCCTCATGGATATTCAATTGGCGGGCGCAATGGATGGTATTACTGCCGCACAAATAATCCGTACCCAACTCGCGTTGCCGGTGGTGTTTATCACCGCCTTTGAAGCCGATGACATTTTAGCGCGCGCCAAACTTACAGAACCCTTTGGTTATATTCTAAAACCCTTCGCCGAGCGCGAGCTGCGCACCGTGTTAGAGATGGCTCTCTATAAACACCGAGTTGAACGGGAGCAGCGCGAAGCGGCACTCCACCACCAAGCCATCATCGACCATATGGTTGATAGCCTTATCACCATTAATGCACAGGGGATTATGGAGTCTTTTAATCAGGCTGCTTGCGATGTATTTGGTTACAGCGTAGAAGAAGCGATTGGACAAAATGTATCACTCCTGATGCCTGAGCCTCATCATTCTCTGCATGATCAGTATTTGCAGCACCATTATGAAACCGGAGATACACGTATTATTGGTAGCGCGCGCGAGTTAGAGGGGCGCCGGAAGGATGGCAGCCTCTTTCCTATGAGCTTGTCTGTTTCCAAGGTTGTCCGAGGTGGACGAACGACGTTTATTGGTATTATTCGTGATATAACCCAGCGCCGCCAAGACGAACAGGAGATTAACCGTCTAGCCTTTTACGATCCGCTCACTCAGCTTCCCAACCGCCGCTTATTTTTAGATCGCTTGCAACAAGCCATGTTAACAGCTGGCCGCAACGGGCAATATGTTGCTTTGATGTTTCTAGATTTGGATCATTTCAAATTACTGAATGATAGCCTTGGCCATTCGGTGGGCGATGAACTCTTGCGTCAAGTAGCGGCGCGCTTACAGGGCACTGTGCGGGATGGCGATAGTGTGGCCCGTTTAGGTGGTGATGAGTTCGTTATTCTTATGGAGGGCTTAAGTGATTCGGTGCTAGAAGCGGCGGTTCAGGCGGAACATCTTGCGATGAAGCTTATCACCGAGCTTGCGCAGCCTTATATGCTACCTGAGCTGCACAATCACTCGACGGTCAGCATAGGTATTACCTTATTTTGCAGTGAGCAAGAATCGCTAGGCGATCTGCTCAAAAAAGCTGATGCAGCTATGTATCAAGCTAAAAAAGCTGGCCGAAATACCCTACGCTTTTTTGACCCTACCATGCAGGCGACCGCGTTGGCACGCAGCCGGTTAGAGCGAAGCTTGCGCACCGCCCTAGAAAACCAAGAATTTTTGTTGCACTACCAAATTCAAGTTGACGCGTTCGGTACTGTTACTGGTGTAGAAGCCTTGGTACGTTGGTCTAATCCCGCATTTGGCATGGTCTCTCCCGCTACTTTCATTCCTTTAGCGGAAGAAACCGGCGTGATTTTGTCTCTTGGGCAATGGGTCTTAGAAACCGCTTGTGCACAATTAGCGGCTTGGGCAAAAGTACCTGCAAGAGCACATTGGACTATGGCAGTTAATGTGAGCATCTCACAATTTGCGCAGGGAAATTTCGTAGATAATGTTGATCTCGCACTTCGCAACTCCGGCGCTAATCCCCGCTTATTAAAACTGGAAATTACGGAAAGTATGCTGGCTGCCAATGTTGATGATGTTGTGGTTAAAATGTTTGAGGTCAAAGCGTTGGGCGTAGCCTTTTCGCTCGACGATTTTGGTACGGGTTATTCTTCATTATCTTATTTAAAACGCTTGCCATTAGATCAGCTTAAAATTGATCAGTCATTTGTACGCGATTTAATGACAGATCCCAACGATGCGATTATTGCCAAAACCATTATTGCTCTTGCACATAATTTGGGGTTAAACGTTATCGCAGAGGGCGTAGAAACGCTTGAACAGAAAGATTATTTGGCCGATATGGGGTGTAATGCCTACCAAGGCTATTACTTTGGTAGGCCTTTAGCTATAGCGGCTCTTGAGGCAGCACATCCCATTAGTTGGTTGAATCACGAGTGAAGCTGGCTGCGAAATTAATCGCGTGTTATTGGTGGCGATTTTGAGTGGTAGGCGGTCTAAGTGGTAGGCGGTCTAGATGGTAAGTTCTGTTTAGTGGTGATTCAATAATTGCTACACCAGTTTTATTGCTGGCCTTATATCCCAAACTCTCTACGAAGCTGTGCACACCAAACTGCAACACGTTCAGCAGTTTTACTAAATTCGTTTTCTTCATCCAAGGCTAAGCCAACAAATAGAGTGCCATCGGGCGTAAGTGCTTTAGAGTCTTCGTATTCATAGCCATCAATCGGCCAGTAGCCGCAGGCAATTGCACCGTGAGCGATGACTTTACTGTGTAAGTAACCCATGGCATCTTGAAACCACTCAGGGTAGCCGATTTGATCGCCTAAGCCGTATATGGCAACTTTCTTGCCAGTGAAATCTACCTCGTTAATGTCATCCCAAATTTCTTCCCAATCTTCCTGAAGCTCGCCGTAATCCCAGGTGGGAATACCGAGAATAATGTAATCGTAGAATTCGGCGGTAATAATTGGGGTTGTATTAATGTTGAAAATATCAACTAGGTCTTCGCCGAGCTGCGCGCGGATTTTCTCGCCTGCCATTTCGGTGTAGCAGGTGGAACTGCCATAAAAGAGGCCTATCTTTGCCGTCATATTAAAGCCGCCCATTCTTTCGCCCATTCGCGGGTGAGTGTTTCGGGGTTATCACCGCTGCATGCATCCAATACCAAAGGCTCGCCGATGCGCACTGCGCCTAAGTCGGTAAAGGCTTCATCTAGCATGCGTCCAGCATCATTGAAGGTGCTGTAGCTGCTATCACCAAGGTTGATTACGCCGTAGCGCTTACCGGCAATGCGCGGGTAGTCGCGGGTAATGTGCAGGTAAATAGGTTGAATATTGTCCGGTAGTTCGCCCGAGCCTGTATTGGAGTGGCAGAGCAGTAGGATTTCATCGGCATCCCGCGTGAGATCTTCGGCGCGTGCGTAGGTGTTAAGGCTAACCTTGTGGCCAAGTTTACTCACTACCTCAGCGGCGATTGCAGCGACTTGCTCTGCTGCGCCGTAAACACTGCCAATCAATATTTGAATAGTTGCCATGACGAAAACTCGTTAACTGGAATGGCGCGCATCATAGTATTTTTGCGCGTGAAGCTAAACTCTTGCTCGTTCTATTTGTTGGTTGAGCCTTAGATTTTCGATACGTCTAACGCACCGGTATAGTTCAACTGCCTCCATGCTTCAAAAACCATCACGGCGACGGAGTTGGAGAGGTTCATACTGCGGCTGTTGGGTGCCATAGGGATTCGCAACACCTGATCCTGGGGCAGTGATTCGCGAATACTGGCAGGCAAGCCGCGAGTTTCGGGGCCAAAGAGTAAATAATCGCCAGCGAGGAATTGAGCATCGCTATGGCAGCGGGTTCCTTTGGTGCTTAATGCGAAGATTCGGCTGGGTTGCTGTTTGGCCAAAAAATCCTCCCATCCTTTATACAATTTGAGGTCTTGCGCCTCGGCGTAATCCAATCCTGCACGATTAACGCTCTTTTCGTCTAATTTAAAACCTAATGGCTCTATAAGATGAAGCTGGCAGCCGGTATTTGCGGCTAAACGTATGATATTGCCCGTGTTAGGGGGGATTTCTGGTTCAAACAAAACAATATGAAACATTTGGCATTTTTACCTTTTATGGTCTAAGGTCATGATTAAGGTTATGTTTATACTCTCAATTATAAAGAAGAGTTATTAGGCAATTATAAAGAAGAGTTATTAGGTGATACGCACATTTGTTGCCAACACCACCCAAGAATTTTTTTACTCCTCCTTGATACTCAGCGTTAAGAGGCACTCGCTTGAACTGGTTTAGTGCAAAATCGCGAACAAACGAAGTGATCGGTGTTGAATTTTCCTCCGAAGGCGTTGCATTTGCTCATATAAAGCGAACGCCAACTCAGCAGCCTCTATTAAATTATTCTGAATTTATTCCTGTGGATAGCAGTGTAAACGCGGCGGATTTGTTGCGCGTGCGTTTAGCAAAACTCGGCTTGCAAAAAGTGCCCTGTAATATTGTGATGAGTAGTGGTACTTATCAAATGTTGCTGGGTGAGGCGCCCAAGGTTCCTCAAGAAGAACTCGTTGAAGCCTTGCGTTGGCGAGTAAAAGATTTAATTCAATTTCCCATTGCCGATGCCGTTCTAGATGCCTTTTTGTTGCCAGAAGACAGCGCTCGTGGTACCAGCCGTATGGCTTACGCCGTAGTGGCGCAGCGCAATAGTGTTGTACAGCTCATCACTCGCGCTAAAGAAGCCAATTTAGTATTACAGGCGATTGATATTCCTGAGTTGGTGCTGCGCAATTTGGCGCAATCGTGCTGCGATACTAAGCGCGGTATAGCCTTGGTTAAATTAGGGCAGGGCGGCGGCAGTTTGCAAATTATTCGCGATGGCAATGTCTATTTATCGCGTCAGTTTTCGCTTGCCTACAACGCGGGTTTGTTGGATGACTTGCCCAGCGATGCGCTAGTACTCGAGTTGCAACGTTCGCTGGATTATTTTGAGCGCCAAATGCGTCAAACCCCTCCAAGCCATGTTTATATTTGCGGTGAAAATGTCACCGCCGATAAACTCACACCTGAAATTCGCAACAGCCTCGCCGTTAAAATTGAATTGTTTAATCTTGAAGCTGGAGTGCAGTTGGGTAAAGATGCCCAAGAGCACAGCCTGTCATTGTGTTTGTTAGCTTTAGGTGCAGCCTTACGTGAAGATGCGGTGGGGGCAGCTTAATGCAGCAGATTAATTTATATTTGCCGGAATTTCGCCCTAACCGTGAACCCTTGCGCGCGATACATATGTTATGGGGCGCTTTGGTGTTGCTCGTTTTATTAGTGTGCTTTTCGGTTTACTCCAATCACCAGCACGGGCTGTTGCAAACACAGTTAGTTGCTGAACAAAAAGCGCAAGAAACACTACAGACCCAATTAAAAGTATTAGCTGCTCAGAAGCCTGCGCAAGCCAGTGCAGATTTGGATGTAAAAATTACTCAACTGCAAAAAAATGTACAGCGTCACCAGCAAATTCTGGCAATGATTTCAAGTCAAGACTTGGGTAATGACAAGGGCTTTTCTGCGCAGCTCAATGCCTTAGCGCAGGCTTCATTAAATACCATTTCGGTGAAAAGCTTTTCATTGCAGCGCGGTGGTAAATATGCGGAGTTGACTGGTTTGACGCGCAGTGCAGATCAAATTCCTTTATATTTACAACGCTTGCGTAAAGATCCCAGTTTTACAGATGTTGGCTTTGGTGTGCTGAGTATAGAGCGCGATACAGAGCAAGGCGGTCTATTAAAGTTTAGTTTGGCCAAAGCCAAAGACGATAAAGATACACCGGTAGGAGGCGCACGCTAATGTTTGAGTCTCTAAAGTTAGACGCGCTGATTCAACTACAAGAAAAAATTGATGCACGTGTTATTCGTGAGCGAGGGCTTATCTTTCTCACAGCGTTGGCATTTGTGTTTATGTTGTGGAATTTTGTAGTGCAATCGTCCATCGATAAAAAGACACAAGAGACACGCGCACAGCTCGATCAATTGGCTACACAGCGCACCACCATGCAAACGCAAATTGCTGCTGCCACACAAAGTTTGTTAAATGATCCAGACAAGCAAAAGAAAGCGCAAATAACCCAATTGCAAGCAGATATCAGTGGGCTTGAAAAGCAATTGCAAAGTGTTTCGCAAAATCTGATTAAAGTTGATCAGTTACCGCAAGCTCTGCAAGAAGTGCTGGAAAAAACGTCACAGCTCACGCTTTTGGAAGTAAAAACCCTGCCGACAAGGGAGCTGCAGTTTGTTGCAGTAAACGCAACAAATAATTCCCAGCCCGAACCTGTGAGTGAAGATGCAAGCGCAGGTGTATTTCAGCATGTGGTTGAATTGCGGGTTTCAGGTAGCTATAGCCAAGTTGTACAGCTTTTGGTTGCGCTGGAGCGCTTGCCTTGGCGTTTTTACTGGCAGGATTTGAATTACAGTGTTGATCAATATCCCAATGCAGAAGTTATTTTGCGGGTTTACACCCTAAGTTCAGAAGAGGGGCTTTTTGGTGTTTAAATTTTTTCAAATAATTGTTTTGTGTTTATTGACTATAGGCGCATTAGCACAAGCGCCAGACCCCACTAAACCGCTAAATTATACGACAGCAGCTAGTGGTGCCACCGGTGGTATTCAAGACACTATTAAATTGACGAGTATTTTGATTTCGAGCGATAGAAAAGTCGCAATTATTAATGGTCAAGTATTGCAAGAAGGCCAAATCTTAAAAGGTGTGGGTGCACAGGTTAAAAAAATTGATACTGATGCGGTAACCCTGCAACAAAACAACAAAGCTTGGCGTGTGCCCTTAAACAGCACGATTATTCGCAAATAATTGTTTTTCGGAGTTATGGCTATGCCATTAAGAAAGAATAGAGTCTCGATTCGCTACGCATTTATGTCGCTTGCGCTTGTAGCAATGCTGTTAACCCATAGCTGCTCAAATAATGGCAATAAAAAAATTGCTGTAGAAAATGAAATGACTGCCATTGTGGCCGAGCAGGCAGAGCGAAATAAAAAATCCGTCGTGCCGGATGAGGTGACCAAAGCGCTGTTAGATAACACCACCATTAAAACCGGCAGTGGCAAAAAAGTGACTGAGCGTTTCGATGTCTCTGTGCGCGCTGTGCCTGCAAAAGATTTTTTCTTGGGTTTAGTGAACGGCACGGGTGTTAATGTTGTGGTACACCCAGAAGTGACTGGAACTATTTCGCTGGATTTAAAAGATGTCACCATTACAGATGTCTTGCGTGTAACACGCGATATTTATGGTTATGAATACAAACAAGATCACGGCATTTACACCATTTATGCTAATGCGCTGCGCACGCAAGTATTTCACATCAACTATCTAGATGTTCAACGTGTAGGTGTGTCAGATACCGCTGTGCTAGTAGGGCGCGCGCAATCCAATGGTCAAAATGGCAGTGGTAATAGCGGTGGCGGAAATAGTGGCGGCAGTTCTGGTAGTAGTGGCGATACAGCAAATTTATTAGGTATGTTGGAGTCTGCCGAGAAGAATAAATCCTCGGGTGGCGGTGGCCAAGGTATTACTCCGGGTTCTCGCGTTCAAACCTTGAATCACACCGATTTCTGGTCTGGTTTGCGCAGCACCGTGACCTCTATCATTGGTGGCGAAAGTGAAAGCCGCTCTGTGACCATATCGCCCCAAGCTGGCATGATTGTAGTTAAAGCTTTGCCGAGTGAATTAAGCGCGGTACGTGAATTTTTAGAGCGCTCAGAGCTGAGTGTAAAACGCCAAGTTATTTTGGAAGCAAAAATTTTAGAAGTTCGTCTAAGTGAAGGTTTTGAAGCGGGCGTAAATTGGGGTGCAATTAGCGGCCAATTAGCGCAGGCAAAAAATATCTCTGATGGTTTTGCTATAGGTGGTGACGGTAGTGTGTCTCAGGTTGATGAATTTAGAAATCTAAAACGCTCTGTTATTTTGCGTGATAAAGATGGTGGCGAAACGATTCAGCAAATAGATGTACGAGAGGCCATTGGCGGAACTTTTTCATCGCTTTTAAAAATACAGGACATTACCAAGGTTCTTTCGTTGTTGGAAACGCAAGGTTCAGTGCAAGTTCTTTCTAGTCCCCGTGTTTCTACGGTTAATAACCAAAAAGCCGTTATTCGCGTAGGTTCAGATGAATATTTTGTAACAGGAATTTCTAATAACACTACATCAAATGCTACATCTGTTTCCAGTACCCCTAATATAGAACTGTCACCATTTTTTAGCGGTATTGCTTTAGATGTTACCCCACAAATTGCCGAAGATGGCGAAGTGGTTCTACATATTCACCCAGTCGTGAGTGATGTTACAGACCAGCAAAAGAACTTCACCGTGGGCGATCAAGATTTCTCTTTACCTTTGGCTCTGCGTGGAATTCGCGAATCCGATAGCATCGTAAAAGCCAAGAATGGCCAGGTGATTGTGTTGGGCGGTTTAATGCAAGAGCGCAAAAATAAAGTTGATGGTAAGCGCCCACTATTAGGTGATATTCCCTTGGTAAATAGTTTATTTCGCACTAGAAATAAAGCCAGTTCAAAAACAGAGTTGGTTATTCTGTTGCGCCCCATCGTTGTTGATAGCGACACTTGGCAGAATCAATTAGAGCAAAGTGAAACGCGAATTCAAAAAATTGGCGATGAATATAGAACGCAATAATATCGCTTAATCGTTGCCCGAGGCTTTTATGTACCGCCAGCACTTTGGATTAGTGGAGCATCCGTTTTCGCTGACACCTGACACGCAGTTTTTCTTTAATAGTCAGAGTCACCGCGAAGTGCTGAGTACGCTTTTGCTGGCGTTACGCCATAGCGAAGGTTTTATCAAAATTGTCGGCGAAGTTGGTACCGGTAAAACCCTGTTAAGCCGTAAATTATTGGCAAGCCTTGGCGATAATTTTCTCACCGCATACATTCCCAACCCCTATCTAACACCCGAAGAACTTAAGTGGTTTCTAGCAGAAGAAATCGGTATTGCCTATTCGCCTGAAATGCCCTCCTATCAACTCTTGCGCGAAATTAATCAGCGCCTAGTTGATTTGGCGCAGCAAAAAAAACAAGTCGTTCTTATTGTGGATGAAGCTCAAGCCATGCCGCGTGAAACTATAGAGGCATTGCGATTGCTGACCAATTTAGAAACCGAAAAAAATAAGCTCTTGCAGGTGGTACTGATTGGACAACCGGAGTTGGACGACTTATTAAATCGCCCAGATCTGCGTCAGCTTAAACAGCGCATTGTTTTTGCCGAGTATTTACAGGGTATTCCTCGCAAAAGTTTGGCAGACTACATCGCTTACAGGCTTAGCTCTGCCGGTTACCGTGGGGCTAATCTATTTTCACGCTCAGCGTTGAGTTTGCTTTATCGCGCTTCTGGCGGTGTGCCACGTTTAATTAACGTTATTTCCCACAAGGCAATGCTTGCAGCTTATGGTGAGAAAAGTGAAAAAGTAACACGTAGTCATATGGCCAGAGCGATTGCAGATACGAAAGAAAGCCGTTCGATAGGCCGAGTATTAGCAAAGCAAAACCTGTGGTTGTGGCCAGCTGTCGCCACCTTAGCGGCACTCTCTGCATTGTTCATTCCCGGTTTGTTGGGGATTAGTCTATGAGTTTACTCAATGATATGTTGCGCGATTTATCGCAACGGCAACCAGTACTGGATGGGGCAGAAGGCTATGATGAACAATTATTGCAAACATCATCTATAGCGCCAAAGAAATCTCAGACTTGGGTTAGTTTGAGCATCTTTTTTATTCTTGTGTTTGTTGTTGTTTTGGGTGTTAGTTATGCATCTAATAAATTCTTCACCAATACCAGTAATAATGTGAATGCCACAACGCCCAGTGTTGAAACTGTTAACAACGATAATATCTCTGAACCCGAAAACAACAGGTTTCCCCCTACAGTTAAGCAAGGGACTACACACTCAGAAAACGCTGTATTGCTAAATCATATTAGTGACTTGTTGAAACAAGCTGAACGTGCAATGGTAATGGATAGATTAACCACCCCCGTTGAAGACAACGCTTACGCTTATTACCAAAAAATTCTTAGCATGAATGCTGAGAATGCAGATGCAAAAGAGGGTTTGGATAAAATAGCGCAGCGCTACCTCGTCAAAGCGCAAGAGCATTCTCAACTCGGTAACCTAGCTCAAGCAGAAGCGCTACTGCAGCGCGCAAGATTTGTCTCTGCCCGTTTTGTGGATGCGCATACGGTTGAGTTTAGCGAGTTAAGCAATCAAACCACTGGTGTACATGCAACTCAAGAACTCATAGAAACCCCAGTAAACACTCAGCCAGCCGAGGCGATTAAACCCTTTGTGGTTGCGGAGGCATCTTCGGTTGCTAAAGAAAGCTCCGTGGCTGCTAAAGATGCACCTTCGGTATCCGTAGTACCTAATGCTGGTTGGAAAGATGAGCAACTTGTACGACATGCTCAAGACCTTATTCAAAAAGGTAAACAAGCGGAAGCGCAAACCCTGTTAAAAAACTTTGTGGCGAGCGAACAAAAACCCGCACTCTCCGCCACACTACTGGCTGAACTTTATATTCAACAAGCAAATACGGCCGCAGCAGAAATTATTCTTGAGCAAACAGATTATTTGGCTGTAGATGTAAAAGCGAAACTCAAGGCGCAAATTCTCAGTCTTCAGGGTGACGATGCGCAGGCTATTAGGGTATTGGAAAAGAATTTAGCAGCAGCAGATATGAACGAGAGTTATAGGTCACTACTGGCGAGCCTTTACCATAAAACAGCTAATTACTCTCAGTCTATTCTTAGTTATCAACGCTTAATAAACTCTTTTGGTGATAAACCGGCCTATTGGTTGGGGTTGGCACTGGCTTACGATGGTTTGTCTCAGCCCAAAAATGCATTACAAGCTTATTTGCATTTGCGTGAGTTTCCGCAGTTGCAAGATCAAGTAAAACAATACACAGATCAACGAATTTCTGCATTGCGTAGTCAGTGACAGTGACAGTGAAATTGAGAGCGAGAACAACATGCTAAATACATCAGCCCCTAAGCGTATTCGTATTGGCGATTTACTCGTCGAAAAAAATATGATTACCGAAACTCAATTAGCTCACGCGCTGCAAGAGCAAAAATTGAGCGGTCGAAAATTGGGGAACCAACTGGTTGATCTGGGTTATGTTGATGAAAACGAATTGCTTAATTTGCTTTCTACACAGCTGCAAATTCCCTTTGTGCAATTAAAGCAATTCCGGTTTGATAAAGATTTAGTGCAAACCCTGCCGGAAACCAGCGCGCGCCGTTATCGTGTAATGGTGTTGCGCGAAGATTTTGACGGTTTGCTTCTTGGTATGGCTGACCCAACCGATATTTTTTGTTTGGATGAATTGCAGCGTATTCTGCAAAAAAATCTCAAGCCTGCGGTAGTGCGTGAATCTGAGCTGTTAGACATTTTGGATATCGCCTATAGCCACGCCAGTGAAATTGCGTCCTTAGCTGGCGAATTAGATGAGGAGTTACAAGAGTCTGCCGTTGACTTTGATGATTTTATTGCAGACTCCATTGATAGTGATGCGCCTGTTGTTAAGTTACTGCAAAAAATATTTGAAGAGGCGCTTACTAACAAAGCATCTGATATTCATATTGAACCTGATGAAAAAGTCTTGCGCATCCGTAACCGTATTGACGGTGAATTGATTGAGCAGGTGATGAATGAAAAGCGTATCGCCTCTGCGTTAGTTGTGCGTATCAAGCTTATGGCAAGTTTAGATATTTCTGAAAAGCGTTTGCCGCAAGATGGCCGCTTTAACCTAAAAATAAAACATCATAATATTGATGTGCGTTTATCCACTATGCCAGTTCAGTTTGGTGAGTCCGTGGTTATGCGGTTGCTGGATCATACGGGTGGTGTACGCAGTTTAGATAGCGTAGGTATGCCTCCGAATTTAGTAACGCGCTTTCGCAAAGTCATTACGCGCCCCCACGGTCTGGTGTTAGTTACGGGGCCAACAGGTAGTGGTAAAACTACAACGCTTTATGGCGCTTTATCTGAGCTCAATACGCCGCAGAAAAAAATTATTACAGTTGAAGATCCGGTGGAATATCGTTTACCGCGTATTAGCCAGGTTCAATTGCATGAAAAAATCGGTTTAACCTTTAGCAGTGTTTTGCGCGCAACCTTGCGACAAGACCCGGATATTTTGCTGGTGGGGGAAATTCGCGATGCCGAGTCCGCCGAAATTGCATTGCGTGCTTCTATGACCGGTCACATGGTGTTATCCACTCTTCACACCAATGATGCGATTAGTTCTGCGCTGCGTTTGTTAGATATAGGTGTAGATGGTTACTTAGTCGCTACCGCATTGAAAGCTGTAGTCGCACAGCGATTGGTGCGCCGCATCTGTTCCAGCTGTATTCAAAACCATTCGCCAGACGCTAACGAATTGCAGCTATTGGCGAGCATTTCAAAAGGCAAAGATTTTAGCCAATATCAATTTAAACAAGGTGCTGGCTGCCCACATTGTAATAACACAGGCTATCGTGGTCGTATCGGTGTGTTTGAAATGCTAGAGCTAGATGCACCTATGGCAGAAGCTTTGCGAAAATCGGATATTAATGGTTTTTCGAAAGCAGCCAGCCAGGCACCGAATTTTAAAACATTAAGCCAAGCTGCGTTGGAGTATGCAGAGCAGGGCATTACCAGTTTGGATGAGGTGATGAATATCACCGCACAAATTGAAGAAATTTCTTAAACTGCTTTTTTGCAACAACTAAAGCTTCCTGAGCATTTTTATGACGTTGAAATTTTATGGCTATATATCAATTTAAAGGTCGCAACGCTGAAGGTCGCCTTATTAACGGCCAAGTGGATGCCGCCACGACAGATGCAGCTGCTAATCAATTGCTAGGGCGTGGTATTACGCCTGTTTCTATGGAAGAACTCTTGGTTAAGTTATCTCTGAGTGAGAGGCTTGAACGCGCCACTAATCGCGGCAAGGTTGAAGATGTTGAATTGATTATGTTCTCCCGCCAAATGTATACCATTTCAAAATCCGGTATTCCCTTGGTGAAAGGTTTACGGGGACTTGCTGCTTCTTTGCGCAATTATACGTTTCAACAGGCGCTAAATGATATTGTTG
>CAZZEV010000062.1:0-13366 GCA_964653305.1 uncultured Cellvibrionaceae bacterium
CGTCATGTCAGATTTCTATCACAAACGATTTAATGTAATGGTGTGCACTACCATTATTGAGACGGGTATCGATATTCCCAACGCCAATACCATTGTTATACACCGTGCCGATAAATTCGGCTTGGCGCAATTACATCAATTGCGCGGTCGTGTTGGTCGCTCGCACCATCAAGCCTATGCGTATTTACTCACGCCCGACAAACGCTCTATGACGGGCGATGCGGTTAAGCGTTTGGAAGCTATTGCCGCCGCTGAAGATTTGGGAGCTGGCTTTACACTTGCCACCTACGATATGGAAATTCGTGGTACGGGTGAATTGCTGGGTGATGAACAAAGTGGCCAAATTCAAACTATAGGTTTCTCTCTCTATATGGAAATGTTGGATCGCGCGGTTAAAGCGATTCGCAAAGGCAAAATTCCCGACCCGGCCAACGAATTTGATGGCATGGTGGATGTAAACTTACGCATTCCCGCGTTAATTCCATCGGATTATTTACCTGACGTACAATCGCGCTTGATTATGTATAAGCGTATCGCAAATGCAGAGACCGAAGAAGCGCTGCGCGAACTACAAGTTGAAATGATCGATCGCTTTGGTTTATTGCCAGAGCAAACCAAAAACTTAGTACGCGTCACACAAATAAAATTAAAAGCGCAGACAATTGGAATAACGAAGCTGGAAGCTAGCTCTCGTTCGGGAGTCATTGAATTTAGTGGCGACACCCGCGTTGAACCACTTACCATTGTTAAAATGGTACAAGCTGCACCCCATGCTTATAAGTTAGAAGGTGCCAACAAGCTTAAATTTACTCTGCCTATGGACACTACCGAGCAACGCTTACAACAAGTAACTGGCTTGCTTGATAAGTTAATGCCGTAACATACTGCTAAATAAATTGAGACCATATTTATGGCTATAAAAAAATATTTCTTAAGTGTACTAGCGCACCTCAGTTTCCTAATGATGTTGTGTAGTATTCATGCTCAAGCGCAAAGTGAAACAGAAGCGCCGCAAAATCATGAGCGCCTCTATCAAATCGAATTAATAGTTTTTGCGCGCAACCAAGCAGCCCCAGAAGAGCACTGGCCAACTGATATAAAATTGACTTACCCAGAAAATCTGCTTAGTTTAAAAAGTGAGGCTAGCGCTTATGAGGAGTTTTCTTTTCTGGCGGCTAATGAGCGCATACTTAATCCACATGCCGCTACAGTGTCTAAAGGTGGTTATTTCCTGCTTTATCACCAAGCGTGGCGGCAAATGATTTATGGCCGCAAAACCAATATTGCGATCAGCGGTGGAAAAGCTTTTGATGACCATCAAGAATTGGAAGGCAGCATCTCGCTCAGTGTTGGTCAATTTTTAAGAATCCAAACTAATTTGTGGTTAACGCAATTCGCACCCGCCGGAAGCAATGTCACCGAAACCTGGCCCCAATTACCGCCTCTGCCTAACACGCTTAATACCGAGGGTGAAAAAAATCAAAACTATTTGATTAAACGCATTGTAAAACTCAACCAAGAGCGCAACATGCGCAGTAACGAAATTCATTATATCGACCATCCTTTGCTAGGTATTATTGTAAAAATAGTTCCCGTTGAAACATCTAGCACTAAACCCAATTAATAAAAAATCATCCGCGCCCAAGGAGTTATGAAATGAACATTAGCCCATACGCTGGAAAATTATTGCCTGCAGAGATGCTGGTAGATGTTACCAAGCTAACTGCCGATTATTACGATAGAAAGCCAGACACTCGCATCGCAGAACAGCGTGTCAGTTTTGGTACATCTGGCCACCGCGGGTCAGCCTTTAAGACCAGCTTTAATGAAAATCATGTACTGGCAATTACCCAAGCCATATGCGATTACCGCGCACAAGCTGGCATCACTGGCCCACTCTATGTGGGCATAGATACACACGCCCTTTCTGAGCCTGCGCAAATAAGTGCGGTAGAAGTTTTTGCGGCAAACGGAGTAGAAATATTTTTAGCCGCTGGCGGTGAGTTCACCCCAACTCCGGCAATCTCTCATGCCATTCTTACCTACAACAAAGGCCGCACATCAGGTCTTGCCGATGGTGTCGTAATTACGCCATCGCACAACCCACCAGATAACGGCGGCTACAAATACAACCCAACCAATGGTGGCCCCGCCGACTCGGATGTGACCAATTGGATGCAAGCACGCGCCAACGAATTGCTCGAAAATAATCTGCGCGATATTAAACGCATGGATTATCACGCGGCAATAAAAGCATCAACCACTCATCACCACGATTACATTCATCACTACGTGAAAGATTTAATTAACGTGGTGGATATGAATGCAATTCGCGATGCAGGCGTACGTATGGGTGTAGATCCACTCGGCGGCGCGGGCTTGCGTTACTGGAGTGCGATTGCGGACTTCTACAAAATTGATTTGCATTTAATCAATCAAATTATTGATCCAACCTTTGAATTTATGACTGCCGATTGGGACGGTAAAATTCGCATGGATCCATCATCGTCTTACACCATGCAAGGCTTGCTCGCAAAACGTAACGATTACCAAGTTGCGTTCGCCTGCGATGCCGATCATGACCGTCACGGCATAGTAACCCCAAGTGTTGGGCTTTTACCGCCAAACCATTATTTAGCGGTGGCGATTGATTATTTATTCCAAAACCGCCCGCAATGGGGCGCACAAACTGCCATTGGTAAAACCGTTGTGAGCAGTGCCATGATTGATCGCGTGAGCGAAAAATTAGGTCGCCGCTTGCATGAAGTACCCGTAGGTTTTAAATGGTTTGCGCCAGGTTTATTTGATGGCTCACTCGGTTTTGGCGGTGAAGAAAGCGCAGGTGCATCTTTCTTGCGTATTGATGGTGGAGTATGGACGACTGATAAAGACGGTTTAATCCCTGCGTTGCTCGCCGGTGAAATTGTTGCAAAAACAGGCCGCGACCCTGGTGAGCATTACAAAGCCTTGGCAGACCAATACGGTCACGCCGCAGAAAGCCGTGTAGAAGCACCAGCCAATGCCGCACAGAAAAAAGCGCTGTCAAAATTATCGCCAGAGCAAATTACGTCTACTGAATTAGCGGGCGAGAAAATTGAAAGCATCATCACCCATGCTCCCGGCAATAACGCTGCTATCGGCGGCATTAAAGTCAGCAGTAAAAGTGGTTGGTTTGCTGCGCGCCCATCGGGCACTGAAGATATCTACAAAATCTACGCAGAGAGTTTTAAAGGCAAAGATCACCTGAAACTGTTGATTGCAGAAGCACAAACGATTGTAGATAAAGCGATTAGTTAAAAAGGAATTTTTTCAAACAAAAAAGCCGCTGAAATTTCAGCGGCTTTTTCGCTATACTGGATCAATTTTTTTAATTCTAAATAATGTTTTGCTTTCTACGTAACCCAAGAGAAACCAATCCTATAAAAAGCAAAATAAAGGAACTTGATTCAGGTACTGTAACGGTATCACTCACTTCCCAATACAAGGTTCTAACTTTTGTAACAGAGATTTGAGAATTCATACAATCACTTTCACAAACTGTAATTGATGCATCCATTGTATAGTGCCCAGGGACAAACCCATCTGGCAGCAAGGAATTGATCCAAGAAAAATCCAATGTTAATGAGCCTCCTGGTTCAAGGTTAATCGAATAAAAATAGGATGTGAAATTAGTCCAAGGAAAGGGTTCATTCGAACCAAAGCCGACTTCATTTGTAAAACTATAATTCCCGTTAAGCATTACTGGATAAAGACCAGTACCAACAAGACGAGGCCCCTCAAGTTGACTTGCATTGATACTTTCTGTTGAGGCCATATCGTTAGTTAATATAATTTTTGCCTGCAGCAACGAGTGTGGATCAACAGTGCCTAAGTTATCGTCTTCGAACTGCCAATCCCAAATGAGAGCTGCATTAGAGGAACAACTAAGACCAAGCAATACGCTTACCAAAAGCATTTTTATGATATTCAAACCTAAACTCCTTTGTAAATTCGTTATAAGCTCCCGTCTTGGGAGTAAAGGTATGCTAGCAACTATTGAAATATAAAACAAATAAGGATGGTACGCTTATGAGAAACCAACGCTAAAATGATAGTTGAAAATCATCAGCATCCATATACGCGGGAAAATTAGCGCGATGTTCTTTTAATTTATCTGCAAACAACTCAACAATAAATACTCCCGGTTCTTGCGATGTAAATTCAACCTCACCTGCTGAACTAAACACACAGGAATCACCAGAATAATGCTGATGTTTTTCATCCATACCTACCCGGTTCACACCCGCGACATAACTTAAATTTTCAATAGCGCGAGCTTGCAGCAAGCGATTCCAATGCAACGCTCGGGCACTTGGCCAGTTGGCGACATAGAGCGCAAGGTCATAATCATTTCGATTGCGACTCCACACAGGGAAGCGTAAGTCGTAACAAATTAGTGGAAGAATTCGCCAACCTTTTAATTCTACCAAGACACGATCAGTTCCACTTGCATAGCGTTCGTGTTCGCCGGCCATACGAAACAAATGTCGCTTATCGTAATGCGTGTAAGTGCCATCGGGGCGCATCCAAACCAAACGATTGAAATGCGTATTTTCGATTTTAACAACCAAGCTACCCGTAATAACCGCGTTTAATTTTTTAGCTTGCTCTGCCATCCATTGATAGGCGGTGCCATCGACACGCTCAGCATAATTGCGTGCATTGCTACAAAAACCAGTGGTAAAGACTTCGGGGAGAATAACGAGATCAACATTCGTCAAATGACTTATCGCCTTGGCAAAAGTATCAAGATTGTGTTGCGGATTATTGGGGACAATTTCTTGCTGAACTAAAGCGAGAGTTAAGTTTTGCATGGTTGTTACTCTTTAGTACTGCGACTAGGTTACTACGGCGATTGGTGAGAACCTAAAGCATGTGGCTTTTTAAATGTAGACCAAAAAAGGCGATAACAAAAGCACCTATAGACGAAAGGCTGGCCACCAAAAAGGTAAGACTTGCACTGTAATCCCATAACAACCCACCCATTAAGGCACCCACTGCGCCACCAGCACCAAAGCTCAGCGAGCTATACAGTGCTTGCCCCTGCCCTTGGTGCGCACCTTTAAATTGAGTGCGCACTATTTCAATAGACGCAGAGTGCGCAATGCCAAAACTTACCGCGTGAAGAAGCTGCGCAAATAACAACACCCACAACCAATCTGCGCAATAGCCAATTAGGTACCACCGGAACGCAGTAATCAAAAAGGTCGCCAACAGTAAACTTCGCACATCAAACCTGTGCATAATTTTTGGCATCACCAAAAATATCGCTACCTCCGCCAATACGCCCAGTGCCCACAATAACCCTGTTGCCGTACTGCTGTAGTTATGGTGTTCCTGTAAATACAAACTATAAAAGGTGTAGTAAGGGCCGTGACTCAGCTGCAATAAAAAACTGGCAATTAAGAAACAGATAATCGCAGGCTGAAAAACTAACGAGAGAAAGCCTTGTGATGACTCATGCGTTTTTTGTACCGGAACAGCTTTGAGCGATAAGCTCGACAGCCAAATCAAAATCAAAAAACTTAAAATCGCAACCGGTAAAAAGCGTATGGGAAGAAAATCAAATACTAAACCCAAGCCAACGACTGCAGCGATAAAACCTATTGAGCCCCACAAACGGATTTGACCATAGCGTTGATATTGATTGCCTAAATATGAAAGTGTAATCACCTCAAATTGCGGTAAAACGGCATGCCAGAAAAAGGTGTAAAGGCTAATCACCAACACCAACCACGAATAGTGTTGATTAATTAATACGCCCGCAAAAAATACACAGGCAAGCAGACTACCTTGTCGAATAATGCGCAAACGCTGCTGTGTTTTATCGGCAAGCCAGCCCCAAAAGTTGGGGGCGATAATACGTGTACCCAAAATTATGGCGCTGATTATCCCTACATCCTTGGAGCTATAGCCCAAAGACTTCAGATAAACACCCCAATAGGGAATCATCGCACCAACGACAGCGAAATAGAAAAAATAGAAACTGGAGAGACGCCAATACGGGAGGGACTGTGGAGTTACAGATGTATTGGGCATAGATATCAGACAGGGGGACAACGTTATCAGAGCGCGCCCTTTTTAGAGAAGAAAGGGACGCGCGTCGAGGATGAGGCTAGCGCTTGGGAGGCAAACCACCCATACCACCGGGCAAGCCACCTGGTCCACCTAGATTGCCCATGGCACCGCCAATACCGCGCATCATTTTGGCCATGCCGCCACCTTTCATTTTGCCCATCATTTTCGCCATTTGTTTATGTTGCTTTAACAAACGGTTCAAGTCCTGAATTTGGGTACCAGAGCCCAAGGTAATGCGACGTTTACGCGAGCCACTTAAATCATCCGGATTGCGACGTTCTTCAGGTGTCATAGAGCTGATGATGGCATCCATGGTTTTAAACTGTTTACCCATGTTCGCATTTTGCGCGAGCTGAGCGATATTGCCCATGCCAGGCAACTTATCCAACATGGATGTTAAGCCGCCCATGTTTTGCATTTGCTGAAGTTGATCGCGTAAATCTTCCAAATCAAACTTTTGGCCTTTGGTAACTTTCTTGATCAGCTTGTCAGCTTTTTCTTTATCAATGGTGCGTTCAGCTTGCTCGATGAGCGACATTACATCGCCCATGCCGAGAATACGTGACGCAACACGCTCGGGGTGGAATGGTTCTAATGCATCAACCTTCTCACCCATACCTAAAAACTTGATCGGCTTGCCAGTAATATGACGCACCGAAAGCGCCGCACCACCGCGGGCATCGCCGTCAGCTTTGGTTAGGATTACACCGGTTAATGGCAGCGCTTCATTGAACGCTTTGGCCGTGTTTACTGCATCCTGACCAATCATGGCGTCAATGACGAACAAGGTTTCCACGGGGTTAATCGCCGCATGCAACTCTTTGATTTCGCCCATCAATTCCTCATCAATATGCAGACGACCTGCGGTATCGACAATCAGCACATCGAAGAATTGGCGCTTGGCGTGGTCTATCGCAGAACGAGCAATATCAACGGGTTTTTGCTCAAGGTTTGAAGGGAAGAACTCAACACCTACTTCACCGGCGAGGGTCTCCAACTGCTTAATAGCGGCTGGGCGGTAAACGTCTGCACTCACCACCAAGACTTTTTTCTTTTCGCGTTCTTTTAAGAACTTAGCCAGTTTGGCAACCGATGTGGTTTTACCCGCACCCTGCAAACCTGCCATTAACACAATCGCTGGCGGCTGTTGCGCAAGGTTCAAGCGCTCGTTGGCTTGGCCCATTGTGGCGATAAGTTCGTTCTCAACGATTTTGAGAAATTGTTGGCCGGGGTTGAGCGCTTTGCTGATTTGCGCACCCAAGGCACGACTGCGGACTGTATCAATAAATGACTTAACGACCGGCAAGGCAACGTCGGCTTCCAGCAAGGCTTTACGCACATCGCGCAGAGCATCTTTGATATTGTCTTCGCTTAAGCGCGCTTTGCCGGTAATACTGCGGAATGTGTGGGATAAACGATCCGTTAAATTCTCAAACATAACTTATCTCAATCTATGTCGATTAAATGACCAAGCTGCCCTGCACTAAAGGCGCAACAGCTGAAAAATGGCCGCGATTATAACCCCAAACACCCGTTTATAGGCGAGTTTCTGGGACAATTCTTGTTGAATTAATCCCTCTAATTCCCGCCCACACTCAATAGCAACCATGGCAATTAGGCCGACCTTGTGACAAACTCGCCATTGAGATTATTTATCATTGGGGACGCGGCTTAATTTGCCCCCTCGCCTATCTAACAATGAGCCTGTTTATGTTGTTCCTTCTTGCTAACATCGCTGCGGCTACTCTTTATACTATTTTAGGTATCTATTTAGCACGCCAACTTCTTCAGCAAAGAATCTTAAATCTCCCCGCTTTTTTAACCGGCATTGGCGTCACGCTCGCGGTACATGCGGTAGGAATTTATGGCGTGAGTGTAAAACCTGAAGGTATTCAGCTGAGCTTCTTTACTGTGTCATCGCAAATTTTTTGGGTAATCAATGCCATTGTGCTTTTAAGTAGCTTGAGAAAAGCGCTGCACAATGTGTTTATTTTCTTACTACCCTGCTCTGCAATTGCAATTGCGACCACGCTCTTCAGCCATACGCCAAGCACGATTTTACAACTCAATTACACCCTTGCCAGCCATGTGATCTTATCAATCCTTGCTTACAGCTTATTAACCATTGCTACCCTGCAAGCCATTTTATTGTCCTACCAAAATCGCCATTTAAAAAATCGTTCTGGCTTGCAATATTTGCGTTACTTGCCGCCACTGCAAACCATGGAAGCGCTCTTGTTTGAGTTTGTATTGGTGGGCGAATTGTTATTAACACTATCCATAGTAAGCGGCTTTATTTTTCTGGATAATATTTTTGCTCAGCATCTTATGCATAAGACGGTGTTTTCAATGGCAGCTTGGTTAGTTTACGGATTTTTGTTGTTTGGAAAATATAAAATGGGATGGCGCGGCAACACTGCAATCCGCTGGACACTGGCAGGTTTCTTATTTCTAATGCTGGCTTTTTTTGGTAGCAAGTTAGTCTTAGAAATCATTTTGCAGCGCGTTTAATGATTACACCCTGCTCACTCACAGACCAATAGCTACTGAGCTCAAAGCTCTGCCTCACCTTAGTTCTTTTTATATTGTCACTTAATTTAAGCCGATAAGTATCTTCATTCATTTCAGCATTTATCCATCTTAATGAGTGAAAGCACCCGTTTACATATTCGATAAAACATATATACTAATTTTCGAATGTAAACTCAAAGGAACCTTCAAGCATGATTGATCCGCTGCAATATTATAAAGGCCTTGCCGATGAAACACGCTTAAAAAGTTTAATCTTGATTCACATGGAGGGTGAGCTATGTGTTTGCGAATTAATGACCGCATTAGATGAAGCTCAACCAAAAATTTCCCGCCATTTGGCGCTTTTGCGCAGCGATAAAATTTTGTTGGATCGTCGTCAAGGACAATGGGTTTATTACCGCCTTAACCCTGACTTACCCGATTGGGCAAGATCAGTATTAGCCCAAACCGCCGAATCGAACCGCGCATTTGTTGCAGATAATCTTAAAAAATTGTGCAGCATGGGTGATCGTCCCGAGCGGACTAAAAGCTGCTGTTAATAAATTTATTTTTTAGTCAGGTATATTTTCATGAAAAAAATCAAGATCGGTATCAACGGCTTTGGCCGCATTGGTCGCTTAGCGTTACGCGCATCCTGGCATTGGCCAGAGTTTGAATTTGTGCAAATTAATGACCCAGCAGCAGACGCAGCGACTTACGCGCATTTATTAAAGTTCGATTCCATCCAAAGTATTTGGCCAGAAGATGTCAGTGCTGATGGCGAACACATTATTATCAATGGCAAACCTATTCACGTAACCACCAACAAAGCAATTGCTGATACCGATTGGTCAGGCTGCGATGTGGTGATTGAATCGAGCGGAAAAATGAAATCCGTTGCGATGCTGCAAGCCTATCTCGATCAAGGTGTGAAACGTGTTGTGGTCAGTGCGCCGGTTAAAGAAGCGGGTGCATTAAACGTGGTTATGGGTGTAAACCAACATCTATTTAACCCTGCAGAAGATCGCATTGTGACGGCTGCCTCTTGCACCACCAATTGCTTGGCACCCATAGTAAAAGTCATTCATGAAAAGCTGGGAATTCGTCATGGTTCAATCACAACCATTCACGATTTAACCAACACGCAAAGCATTCTCGATCAACCGCATAAGGATTTACGCCGTGCGCGCGCATCAAGTATGAATCTAATTCCAACCACAACGGGTTCAGCAACAGCAATTGCTGAAATTTTCCCTGAATTGCGTGGCCGTTTAAATGGTCATGCGGTACGTGTGCCACTCGCCAATGCATCCATTACAGATTGCGTGTTTGAAGTAGAACGTGCAACAACCGTTGAAGAAGTGAATGCGTTATTGAAAACGGCCAGTGAACATGAATTAAAAGATATTCTCGGTTTTGAAGAGCGCCCCTTAGTATCAACCGATTACTGCGGCGACCCACGCTCATCCATTGTTGATGCCCTTTCAACCTTAGTTACTAACGGCACACAAGTTAAAATTTATGCGTGGTATGACAATGAATGGGGTTATGCGAATCGTACAGTGGAATTGGCACGCTTGGTGGGTGCGGCAAATTAATTTTATTGTTTAATATCAACAGATGTTGGGCATCGCTGCGCTCAGCGCCAACCTACGGAATGCTATGTGAATAATTCTTCTGCCATTCGCCAATACGCAATTGTCACCGGCAACTATTGGGCGTTTACGCTTACAGACGGCGCACTGCGTATGTTGGTGGTGTTGCACTTCCACCAGCTCGGTTACAGCCCGCTGCACATTGCCGCGCTGTTTTTGTTTTATGAAATTTTTGGCGTTATTACCAATTTAGTAGGCGGTTATCTCGGTGCACGTATTGGGCTTAATCGAACCATGAATATTGGGTTGTTCCTGCAGGTTGTAGCCTTACTTATGTTGGCAGTTCCAACAACAATGCTGACAATTCCTTGGGTAATGGGTGCGCAGGCTTTATCGGGCATCGCAAAAGATCTCAATAAGATGAGCGCAAAAAGCTCCATTAAAATGTTGGTACCAAGCGATCAGCAAGGGCAGCTATTTAAATGGGTCGCCTTACTCACCGGCTCCAAGAATGCACTTAAAGGTGTTGGCTTTTTTCTGGGGGGTGCATTGCTTGCACTTTGGGGTTTCAAGGGCTCTGTTCTTATCATGGCTGCCGCATTAGGAGTAATTTGGTTGGCCAGCATGGTGTTCTTAAAACGCGATTTAGGCAAAGCCAAAAACAAACCAAAATTTGGCGACATGTTTTCCAAAAGTCGCGCTATCAATATTTTATCCGCTGCACGTTTATTTTTATTCGGCGCGCGCGATATCTGGTTTGTAGTAGCCCTGCCGGTTTTTTTAAGCAGTCAATTGGGTTGGAACTTTTGGTGGGTAGGCGGATTTCTCGCAAGCTGGATAATTGGCTATGGCATTGTGCAATCTTTCGCACCAAAAATTATTAGTACATTCTCTACCGCTACATCCGCTCCTACATCGAGTTCTGCTCCCACAGGTACAGCAGCCTTAGGCTGGGCAGTAATGCTTACGCTGGTTACTGCACTCATGGCATTTGCACTTTCAACCTCATTACCGGTTACCAGTGTATTAATAACAGGACTATTGGTTTTCGGAATTGTCTTTGCGATTAATTCATCACTGCATAGCTATTTGATTGTTAGCTATGCTAAAGAGGATGGCGCTTCGCTTGATGTAGGTTTTTATTATATGGCCAACGCCATGGGGCGCTTAATCGGCACTTTATTGTCGGGCTATTTGTATCAAACGGGTGGCATAATTGCTTGCCTTTGGGTGACAACCGGATTTTTAGTCGTCGTCTGCGTTATTTCATTGCTACTGCCAAAAACTCATTCGCTTGCGCCATAAGCGTTATCGCATCTTAAGCACTTAAAGGAAATCGGCCGAACTATGTTGTTAACAATGTTATCGATTCTGTTTTTGGTTACGGTCGCAGTGCTCATTCATTTTGAAGCGCTGAATGTATTAACCAGCGCGATTCCCAAAATAAAGGTCTCGCCGCGCCTAAGTATTCTTATCGGAATATTAGGATGCTTTTGTGCGCACTTGTTAGAAGTCACCCTGTTCGCAGGTGGTTTTTATTTTTTTATTCATCAAGAATCCCTCGGTAGTTTATTAGGCGGCGATATTCAGGGGCACGGCCTGTTCGGCACGCCCAGTACAGGTTTTCTTGACTGCATTTATTTCTCGCTCACCTGCTACACATCCCTCGGTTTTGGTGATTTGGCACCAACAGGATGGCTGCGCTTTTTAGCGGGTATTGAAGCCTTAACAGGATTGTTATTAATTGCTTGGACGGCATCTTTTATGTATTTAGAAATGCAAAAACACTGGAAGGTAAAATAATATTTAACCGGACTAGCGCGTTGGATTAATCCGTTTTATGTAAACCTTCCGCGTGCGTTAAAAATTCGCTAATGTCTTCAGCCGTCGCTCGGGCTGTACGAGTAACGCCCACCAAAGTAGCAGAAGCTAACCCCGTCCATTCCCCATAACCTACAAGCCATAAACGTGGCTCTTTAATGGAATGGGTTTCATCTACATCAACACGGCCATCGGCATTAAATATATTCAATGCGTTTAGGTGATCTAATGCGGGACGAAAACCGGTACACCAAATAACGGCATCAATTTCACTGGTTGAACCATCGCTCCACATTACTCCGGTTTCTGTGAAGCGTTCAAATGGCCGTACAGATTTCAATACACCTCGCGTGCGCGCCTCAACAACTGGCGGTACCATAACAATGTCACCAAGGCCGCCCACTGGCTGATCAATCACCCGCCCTTCTTTGTGCGCCTTCCAGCGTTCAGTTGCGCGCTCAAATAAAACCCGCCCATCAACATCATCGGGCAAAAATACGGGTTCATGTGGAGTAACCCAAGTGCAGTCTGCAACTTTAGAAACTTCAGCCAAAATTTGTGCACCGGAATTACCGCCGCCAATTACTAACACTTTTTGACCAGAAAAAGCTTGTGCATCCACATAATTTGCGGAATGTATTTGAGTACCTGAAAATAATTCGGCGCCTTGATACTGTGGAATAAAGGGATGCCGCCAAGTGCCCGTTGCACTAACAACCGTTTTGGCATGCCAGATTTTACTTTCGCTAACCACTTTTAATGTTTCGGTTTCTCTTTCGACCGATGTAACCAAAACAGGCCGTACAACAGGAAGTTGGTAACGTGTTTCGTAATGAGTTAAATAATCAATCACATGTTCGCGATTTGGATACACATCCGGAACAGGCGGCATTTGCCAACCTGCAATAGAACTCCACGTGGACGGTGAAAATAACCGTAAAGATTTCCAACCATGAAGCCATGCACCACCGGCTGAATGTTCTGCATCCAAAATAACAAAGGAGAATGGGGTTTTACGCAAAAAATATGCAGTCGCAAGCGCAGCTTGGCCGCCGCCAATAATGACGATATCGACGTGTTGTTCGGGCGTAACGTCCACTAGAATCTCCTTGGTTAATTCTATCCATTTAGTATGCAGCACTGCCTAGTCGCAGGTGTGATTTATATCAATGTCGGTGAACGTTTTTATCTGCTTTTAATAATTACGTTGGTTGACCCGAATCAATACCTCACAGATTACAACTGCGTTAATGGTGCCAACTGATTGATGTCAAATATGAAGCAACGAATTTATAAAAAAATGGCCGGATGAATTGGCAAAA
>CAZZEV010000063.1:0-13286 GCA_964653305.1 uncultured Cellvibrionaceae bacterium
TTTGCAGTTGGCACCATATTGATGTGGATAATTACTGGGCCTTTGTTTGATTTTAGCGATACATGGCAATTAGTGATTAATACCGCCACTACTATTATTACTTTTTTGATGGTGTTTTTAATTCAAAGCACACAAAACCGGGATACCGAAGCGATTCAAGTTAAATTGGATGAATTAATTCGGGTCACCCAAGGTGCACACAATATTTTATTGGATTTAGAAGAGTTAGATGAAGCACAATTGGATGAATTACGTAGTCGCTATCAGTTACTGGCGAGTATTGCTCGTGCTGGAATAGAGAAGGGGCAGGTGGATACGGATACTCCCGAAGCCTAGCTAATTGTAGAGAATAATATTGAATCCTAACCAAGCTACAAATGCCACTATCAATGAGATTTATCATCAAGAATCTCGTCGCGTACTAGCTTCGTTAATTCGTTTGCTGCGCGATTTTGATTTGGCAGAAGAAGCTTTGCACGATGCTTTTATCGCTGCGCTTGCACAATGGCCATCTGAAGGTATCCCCAAAAATCCTCGCGCATGGTTGGTTTCTGCCGGACGTTTTAAAGCTATCGACCATTTGCGCCGTCGCGCATTATTTAATAAATCTCTTGTGGGTATTGCTCACGAACTTGAATCGGCGGTAAGCGATAGCGAAGATTGGCTAAATGAATCGATTGAGGACGATCAATTAAAATTAATTTTTACCTGTTGCCACCCAAGCCTTTCTATTGAAGCCCAACTTGCGTTAACACTGCGCGAGGTGTGCGGTTTAACCACGGAGGAAATTGCCCGCGCCTTTTTAGCGACGCCTTCAACCATTGCCCAGCGAATTGTGCGCGCCAAAAATAAAATTCGCGATGCTGCCATTCCCTATGAAATTCCTGCACCCCATGAATTCCCTGATAGGCTCGCTTCGGTGTTGCACACGCTCTATCTATTATTTAATGAAGGTTATTCGGCATCCTCTGGCGAATCGCTCACGCGTCAGCATCTTGCACAAGAAGCGATTCGTTTGGGGCGCTTATTGTTGGTGCTAATATCGCATTCAGAAGTGATGGGTTTGTTGGGGCTAATGTTGGTGCAAGAGTCGCGCAGTCTTGCTCGCACCAATGCGCAAGGCGATTTAATCACCCTTGAGCAGCAAGACCGTAGTTTGTGGAATCACCCGCAAATTGCCGAGGCATCGCAATTGATTCAGCGCGCCTTGAGTATGGGAGGTTTTGGTATTTATTCTGTACAGGCCGCTATTGCCGCTGTGCATGCAGAGGCGCCTAGCTATGCCGAAACTGATTGGGCTGAAATCGTGGGGCTCTATAATGTGCTCTTGCGCTTAAGCCCATCGCCGGTAGTGGAATTAAACCGCGCAGTCGCCTTATCTATGTGCGATGGTGCCAGCGCTGGCCTGCAGGTCGTCGATGCTATAAGTGCACGTGGTGAGTTACAGGGCTATTACTTATTACATGCTGCCCGCGCTGAATTTTACCGCCAATTGGGGCAAGTGGATTTAGCCAAGCTCGCCTATGAGCAAGCGCTAGCGCTTACCCAACAAGAGCCTGAACGCAGGTTTTTACTCGGCAAGCTTGCTTCTCTTTAGCTAATCCCCATTCTTTTAGCAATTCTCTCGATTTTTAAAAAATAATAACAAAGCTTGTCGATTTCTCGTTGTATGGTTCGACTATTAGATAACAGTCATCATGACTCCCTATACTCTAACTCGCCTTCAATCTCTAATACACAAGGATACTACTATGACAAACACCGTTCATCTTCACCGCGTACTGCGCGCAACGCCAGACCGAGTGTACCGTGCCTTTCTCGATTCAGATGCCTTGGTTAAATGGCTTCCGCCCCACGGGTTTACCGCGAAGATGCATCAGATGGATGCGAGCGTTGGCGGCGGCTATCGCATGTCGTTTACAAATTTTGGCTCCCAAAAAAGTCACAGTTTTAGCGCTACCTACGTTGAGTTAAAGCCTAATGAATTAATTCGCTACAGCAATCAATTTGATGACCCAAATTTACCGGGCGAAATGCAGGTGGTGGTTGAGCTGATACCAGTGCTTTGTGGTACCGAATTAAAGATTGTGCAGTCAGGAATTCCCGATGTTATTCCTGCCGAGTTTTGTTACTTGGGTTGGCAGGAATCCCTAACACTATTAGCTCAGTTGGTTGAACCAGAAATTGCAGATGAAGAGTGATCCTACATCTATACATAAATATTGAAAAAACCTAAAGGAATCATCATGAAACACACCGGTAGTTGCCATTGCGGCAATATTAAATTTGAAATGGAGGCAGAACTCACAAGTGCTTTAGCGTGCAATTGCTCAATCTGCTCGCGTAAAGCCACGCTATTAACCTTTTTGCCCGCCGCACAATTCACGTTGTTAACACCTGATGAAAATATCACTACCTACACTTTTAATAAGCATGTGATTAAACATAAATTTTGTGCAATTTGTGGCGTGCAGTGTTTTGGTGAGGGGGTAGACTCTGAAGGAAACGCGGTGATGGCAGTCAATATTCGCTGTTTAGAAAATATTGATATCGATGCTATTCCTGTACATCACTATGACGGAAAGGCGATTTAATTTAACAAGGTGAGGTCATTCTTATGAATCAATATGTAGATGGTTTTGTGTTGCCCCTCGCTACAGATAAGATTGATGTATATCGAGAAGCTGCAACAAGAGCAGGCGAAGTTTGGATGGATCATGGTGCTTTAGCCTATTGGGAAACTCTGAGTGACGATCTCAGTGCAGGTGGCTGTAAATCCTTTATCGATTGCGCCGATGCGAAAGAAAATGAATCTGTTGTTTTTGCGTGGGTGGTGTATCCGTCGCGTGAAGATCGCGATCGCATTATGGCGGCAGTCATGGTTGACCCTCGTTTACAATGCAACGAGAACATGCCTTTTGACTATACGCGCATGGCTTATGCGGGCTTCAAACCATTAGTGACGTTTAATAAAAATTAATTTTCTAGGTGACCACAATGGCTACACAAATATTTGTTAACTTGGCGGTTAAAGATTTACCAAAGTCTAAAGCTTTTTTTAGTGCGCTGGGTTACAGCTTCAACCTGCAATTCACGAACGATGATGCTGCGTGCATGGTTATTAGCGATACGATTTACACCATGCTGTTAACAGAGCCTTTTTTTAAAGGATTTACCAGTAAAGAATTGGTCGATGCTAAAAAATCGACTGAGGCTATAGTGTGCCTTTCAGCTGAAAGCCGCGCTGCGGTGGATGAGATTGTAAGCAAAGCCGTTGCTGCAGGCGGGCGAATTTACAATGAACCGCAAGATCACGGTTTTATGTATTGCCATGGTTTTGAAGATTTAGATGGCCACCAATGGGAGTTTGCCTATATGGACCCGAGCCATGGTCAATAAATGATGTATATCTATTTATTTAAAAGCGTTTGTTAATAAGAGGACAATCGAATGAAATATCTTGCTTTAGTCTATTACGAAGAAAAAACCATTAACGCTATGACACAGGCCGAATGGCAATCGCTTAATGAAGAGTGCGTAGCCTGTGGCGAAGATTTGCGTGCAGGTGGATTTATGGTGGGCGGCAATGCGTTACACCCCACAACCACAGCGACCAGTGTACGAGTGCGCGATGGCAAAGCAATGATTACCGATGGCCCCTTTGCTGAAACCAAAGAGCAGTTGGCGGGTTTTTATTTGTTGGAGGCGCGCGATTTAAATGAAGCGATCCAAGTCGTTAGCAAAATTCCACCGGCGCGTTTGGGTTGTGTTGAAATTCGCCCCATTCGAGAGTTGGAACCTACAAAGGATGAGCGTTTCGCTTCGCTACATTCATAAATTGGCTGCTCAACTAAGAAAGGGAGGTATATGAAAAACCTGGATTGGGAATGGCAATATTTGTTAGGTTATTTTTATAAATGATTTCTTTAGGAGGAAAGAATGTCTAGTGAATCAAAAATGACTGGCCCTGCTTCATATTTCCCATCAATAGAGAAAAAATATGGGTTTCCAGTTCAACATTGGTTTGACTTGCTTAAAGACCACAAACAACTCAAACATATGGAGATGGTTGGCTGGTTAAAAGCCGAATACGAAATTGGGCATGGGCATGCGAATGCAATTGTTGCCTATTTCCGTAGTAAAGAAGGCATATGAATCATTTACAAACGACTCTAGTAAAAAGTCACTTGGCTTAAAAATAGCGACAAAGGAATTATAAAAATGAAATTAACTCCACGTTTTTTTGAATTGCCACCCTTATTGCTGGCTGGAATGCGAGAACCACTCAACGAGCAAATTGCGCAGACAATTCCATTGTTGTGGCAAAAATTTTCGCCTTATATTGGCAATATTCCGCATCAGCAGGGGAATAGGGTTGCCTATGGTTTGTGTGTGCGCAGCAGTGAAAGTAGTAATGGTTCTTACTATTACATGGCTGCCTGTGAGGTGGGAGAGTTTACTGATTTGCCTGCAGGTTTAAGCCCCTTGATTGTACCCACCCATAAATATGCCGTTTTTAGGCATGATGGTCATGTTGCTAGAATTAAAGAGACAATTGATGTCGTGTTCGATCAATGGTTACCAATTTCAGATTTTACGCATAGTTCAGAGTCCATCCATTTTTTTGAGCGCTATGGTGAGGATTACAATCCAGAAACGGAAGTGGGTGGTATGGAAATTTGGTTGCCCGTTACCTAATCGGATATAGTTTTTTGGGTGGATCGCGTATTTTCTTGCATAAAGCTTCCACATTGTTTGCATTCTCATTTACAGATAAACGCGCATAATAAATTCACCTGCAGAGAATGCCTTGCAGACTGTGAAAATTACTCTTGCGTTGTTGTTAACGTGATTTATGGAAACTATCGCTGTGGAGGCGAATGTATGAAATCTCTTGAAAACTTAATAGCTTTAAAATCTAAAACCACCAAAAAGTGTGTAGCAATGATTGCAGCGGCAAGTCTTGTGAGCTTTGCGGTATTTGCTGAAGCTGCGGAAAAAACTAATGACGCAGCTCCGCATCACAAACACCACGGCGATATGGATGGCAAGCGTGGCGACCATATGAAACCGGGAATGGATAAAGGCCATCATTTTTGGGGTGCCAAACTGGATTTAACGGATGCACAGAAAGAATCTTTGAAAGCAGCTCGCGCGGCTAATGAAGCCAGTATGAAGGACTTGCATGAAAAATTGCGGGCTGCCCATGACGCTTTAGATAAAGCTGTTACTGCTAATACTGATGATGCTATGTTGAATAAATTGTCTACTGATCTTGCCAGCGTGATTGCGCAAAAAGAATTTGCGAAAGCTAAAGCGCGCAGAGACTTTCTTAATCTTTTAACGCCAGAACAGAAGCAAAAATTAGCCGCTTTTGAAGCTGAGCACAAGAATGCACCGCACTGGAAAAACAAGGCAGAACTTAAAGACAAAACAGAGTCAAAAGTCCAGTAATCAAACCCCGCAATATCCATCGCCAAACATTTATTCTTTGAATGAATGTTTGGCGCATTAATCAACAAAAACCATTTTTCTCTATTCTGCTACATATTTTTTGATCCGACCTATACTTTTAATTCTACCTAGGTATACGGATTTAACTTATGCTTAAAAAAATATTAGTAACCTCTCTATTATTATCTTTTCTACCATTACATGCCTTTGCTGAGCCCTCACCAGCTTATGAATGGTCTAATGCGCTAACGCTCGAATCTGTGACTAATCTAGATGGTGGTGTTGCCGAAGGTACGCGGAATCTAGCCAATTTGGATTTGACTTTAGCCATAGATACTCAAGCAGCGGGTTGGTGGGAGAATGGCGCTGTGTTTATTTATGTGTTGGGTAACTATGGCAAAGCACCCTCTGATTTAACAGGCGATTTGCAAACCATCTCTAATATTCAAACCGATAATAATCTCAAACTTTATGAATTTTGGTATGAGCATAGTTTTGTTGATGGTGCAGTTAAATTATTGGCGGGTTTGCACGATTACAACTCCACCTTTTATTCGCTCGAATCTGCGGGGTTGTTTACTACTTCATCTTTTGGTATTGGCCCAGATGCAGCGCAAGTTGGCCCTTCCATTTTTTCAACTACCTCTACGGCAATCCATTTAACGCTTTCAGGCGAGCATCAATATCTTTTGTTAGCAACTTACGATGGTGTTGCTGGCGATCCCGATCACCCACGTGGCACGCATATTAAATTTAAAAAAACTGACGGATTATTCAATGCAATTGAATGGGGAATTCAATACGAGAATTCTTATAAGTTAGCGGTAGGTGCATGGCAACATACGGCGGAAGTGGAAAACCCAGTTGATGGAAGTATCAGTGATTCAAATAGCGGCTTCTATCTGATTGGCGAAAAATATTTGACTGAAAATCTCGCAATATTTTTACAATATGGCGGGGCTGATTCTGACAAAAATCAATTGGAAAAATATATAGGCGCTGGCGTCACCTTAAGTAATGCTTGGGTTGATGAAGATGTTATTGGTTTAGCTTATGCCTCTGCGCAAAATGGTTCACCTTTTTTGCAAATGAACGCCGATTTATTATCGCGAGAGAATATTTTGGAATTGAGCTATTTGCGTCCGGTAACCTCTGCGGTGAGCGTGCAAGCCAGTTTGTATACAATTGATAATCCCAGTATGGCACCAGATATAGATAGCGCATTGGCGTTAGGCTTACGAGCCTATATTGAGTTTTAGCCTGATCAAATAACAGGTGCGGTGCCATTGTAAATGTAAATTCACTGTTGTGTTGAAGGATTCTAGGAGCAATACATGAATATCAAACAATCAATCCTTTCTGGTTTGGCTGTTTTTCTAGTCGCCATGGGTATTAATACTTATGTGGGCTACTCAGCAACCGAACAAATGGCGAATATGCTGACCTATATCACTGGTCCTGCATGGAATACGGCGGACGGTGCAATGGAGGGGCAAATTGAACTTGAAAAACAAATTATTGTTATCAATCGTTTACAGCAGAAGCAAATTGATATTGCTAGTGCTCGCAAAGATATGGGTGATGCTATCGAAGGTGCTGAAGAGGCGCTAGGGAGAATGAAATCACAAGGCTTGATTGAACCGAAACAGGTTAATGAACTTAATCAGCGACTAGAAAGCTTTAAGCAAATTCGCGAAAAAACATTTACTGCTTTGCAGGGTGGTGAAGCATCCGAGAGTGACACTAAACAGTTTAATCAAACGGTCACTGAGTTATTAGCTTTTATTACCAGCTTAGAAGAAACTGCCGATAGTAAAGTGGAAGGCGAATCCAGCAGAATTGAAACTATGGTGGCGAGAGCAAAAACCGAATTGCTGGCGGGGCTGCTGGTTTCGGTGTTGGTAGCTGTTAGTGTATTCGCTTTGGCCAAAAAATTAATTCTCAAACCTATTGAGGTTGTTACGGCCAGACTGGCAGATTTAAGTTTAGGCTCTGGCGATTTAACGGTGCGCTTACCCGATGCAAACGTTGAAACCGAAATGGGCCGATTGGCGCATGCTTTCAATACCTTTGTGCAAAAGTTACAGGCACTGATTGGACAGGTACAACACAGCAATCACTCGTTGATGGCTGCTAGCACACAAATTACACAATCTATTGCAACGACTGCGCAAGTTGCCAATGCGCAGTTGCAGGAAATTACACACGTCGCTGATGCCGTGCAAAAAATTGCTGATTCCTTTTATCAAGTCGGTGATGCGGCAGGGCGCGCTAATCAAGCTTCGGAGCAGGCAGTGGTGAGTACCAGTACGGGTAATCATATTGTGGTTTTAGCGCAACAAGGAGTTGATCAAGTTGCTAGTGAAGTGGATAAAGCTTCGCAAGTCATTTCAAGTTTGGTAGCGGATAGCCAAAATATTAGCGCCATGCTAGAAGTTATTCGTAGTATTGCCGAGCAAACTAATTTGCTTGCGCTCAATGCGGCTATTGAAGCGGCGCGTGCAGGTGAAACAGGGCGTGGGTTTGCGGTGGTTGCCGACGAGGTACGCAGCCTTGCTTCGCGCACACAGGAATCCACTAAATCTATTGAAAGCATCATCACTAACTTGTCCACCGGTTCTGCTAAAGCGGTAGAGGTTATGAATAGTGCGCAAAAGCAGGCCTTAATGATTAAAGAGCGCATTGGCAAAACGTCAGATGCCTTTGCAGAAATTGTCGATGTAGTCGATCAAATTAAAACTATGAATGCGGATATTGCCAACGCCTCAGAAGATGAGAAAAAAGCGATGGGGCATATCAATACTAGCATCGCCAATATTTTAAAACAGGCACGCACCAATCAAGATGCGGGTGAGTTAGCCCAAACCTCACGCCAGCATTTAGAAACTCAAGTGGGAAAAATCGACGATTTGTTGAAGCAGTTTAGAACCTAAATCTTATACTCTTTGCTCGAAACACCCAGAATGAGTTGGGCTCATTTAGACTAATACGCTATTGGTCTTGCTCTATTTTTAAGGGGCGTTTTTTAAATGTGCAAAGACTGTGGAAGTTGAGTTTTTGAAGTGTTGGCGGGGCGGTAAAAAGCAGTTTTAGGTTTTGTACCGCTCCCCAAGAGCTTATTTATCGTTAAATTGAAATTTATAGCCCGCGCCATACACTGAGTGAATAATTTCTTTATCGGTCAACGGCAATAATTTTTTACGCAACTTAGTGATGTGTGAATCCATGGTTCTGTCGCTCACAATGCGGTGATCGCTGTAGGCATTTTTCATTAATTCATCACGCGATACTATGATGTTGGGGCGTTCTGATAAGGTTTTTAAAATGCGGTATTCGATTAAGGTTAATTCAACTTTATTTTTACCATAAATAGCGGTGAGTGATTCTTTAATAAGTTGAAAATCTTGCGATGGCTGATCGGGGTTAATGCGTTTTATAATGGCTTTAACACGCGCTACCAATTCACGTGGGCTGAAGGGCTTGCAAATATAATCGTCAGCGCCCAATTCAAAACCGAGTAATCGGTCGGGCTCTTCAACGCGAGCCGACATAATTATCACAGGTGTGTTGGTGTTGTTGCGAACTTCTTGGCACAGTCGTAAGCCGTTAATGTTGTCAGATTTACTGGGTAACATCACATCCAGCACAATTAAATCCCAAGTTTCGTTCTGAATTTTTTCAAGACCACTATCAGCATCGTGTACTAGCGTGCAATTGAAATCATTACTGCTAAGATAATCACGCACGACTGTGCCCAAATCAACTTCATCTTCAACAATTAAAATATTCATAGGCTATCCTGTTTTCTAAGGGGCAGGCTAATGGTAATGGCTAGCCCGCCTAATGTACTGTTGCTGGTGGTAATTGTGCCTTCATGAGCGGCAACAATATTTTTGCAAATCGACAACCCCAAACCTGCGCCGCCGGTAGTTCTGTTGCGCGATGAGTCGGCGCGATACAAACGTTCAAATAATTTTTCGTGATGCTCTTCGGCAACGCCGGGTGCGGTATCTTCAAGACAGATAATTGCGTGCTCGTGTTCAATTTTGAGTGCTATCTGAGTTAAGCCCGGTGCATTGGTATATTGCAGGCTATTTTTCAAAAGATTAACAAATAATTGTTGCAATCGATTTTGGTCGCCAAAAATAATCACTGGCTCATCTTTAATCTGCAATCTCAATTCTATCTCCTGCAGTGCAAATTGCGGTTGCATGGCTTGGATAGATTCACGCAATAAAACCGCTAGATCCATAGTGTTTTTGCGATAGGTCATGCCACCTAAGTCAGTGAGTGATAGCTCGTATAAATCATTCACTAAATGCTTTAAACGTTGGCTGTGAGAGATAAGGCGCGTTACCGCATTGCGATCTAATGTGCGCACACCGTCTTCCATGGCTTCTAGTTCAGCTTGTAGAACCGCGAGTGGGGTACGCAGTTCGTGCGAAATATCCGCAACCCATTGGCGTCTTGTTTGTTCGCTTTGCTCCAAGACTTCACCAAGGTTGTTTAAGTGCTTGGCCAGTTCAGTTAATTCATCGCGACCATTTAATGAAACCTTTTCACGGTAATTGCCTTTACTGAATAAATTCACTTGATCAACCAAATAGCGAATACGTTTGGTAAGTAAGTGTGCGAGTGGGAATGCCGCAAGGCTGGCGATAATTAATGCTATAAGAATAACGATTGATAACTTGTGTTCCTGCCCTTGAGCAAAATCGGCATCTTGTAGATCGCGCACCGCTGGGTTAAAAGGGATGCCAACGTATCCAATAGTCTCACCGTCATCTTCAAGTGGAATTAAAAATGCTTCGTTCAGCGGTTGGTCTTTTCCTGCAACCAATTCTTTTTTCTCATCAAGTAAAAATATATATTTCAGCGCAAACATGGGGGGCATGCGTCTTAGTTGTCGCCACTCGCGGGCTGCTTGAGTTTCTGACGCCGTCAAGGATTCCTTGCGTAACTCATGTGGTTTGTTTTTCTTTATTTCGACTTCAATTGGTTTTTCGATGACGGGTTCGCTCGGCTCTTTTTGATTTTTTTTAAGTTGCGCGTACATATATTCGCGTGTTTCTGTTTCAAGCGTTGTCGCCACATACTCATTCCAGTCGCCTATCCAGAGCCAGTTGTGTTGTAGCTGAAAATTGGCGACCAAATCTTTTACTAGTGGTCGCGCAAAACGTGTTTCTTTTTGTTCAATGTAGTGCCAAAAATCTTGCTTAAAACTGAATTTAATAAATACATATAAGCCAGTGGTGAGCAGGCTACAAACAATTAACATCACAATAAAAAATTGCAGTCTTAACTTGAACATAATGCGTTTAACCTTGAATCATTGGGTAGTGAGCTTTGTATTTTGCGGTTGCTATGGAGCAATCTTGCACTTAACTTGAATATGATGCCAGTGGGCTGGTCTTGTGGTGGTACAACTAGACGGTCAGTTTTGGCGTTCTGGGTGGGTGAGTTTGGGCGGCAACTGGGGTAGAATACGAATACTTGAGTGCGTTACTAGGTTTTTAGGGCGCGGTTTTATTTTTTATCGTCAACTGTGTTAGAGGTGCCGTTTATGGACGTTTTAGACAATATCAAGCAACAAATTGCCGAGAATCCTGTGATTCTGTTTATGAAAGGCTCACCCAATGCGCCGCAGTGTGGTTTTTCCATGCGCGCATCGCAAGCGGTTATGGCCTGTGGTCAACGCTTTGCCTATGTAGATATTTTGAGCAACCCTGAAATTCGTGCTGAGTTGCCCAAGTACGCAAACTGGCCAACTTTCCCGCAATTGTGGGTAAAAGGCGAGTTGATTGGCGGTTGCGATATAGTGACTGAAATGCACGAGAAGGGTGAGTTGAAGCCTTTGATTGATTCGGCAGTAGCTTAAAAACTAGATGCCATTCAGCCTCTAAAAAGCCAGCATTGCTGGCTTTTTTACTTTCTGGTGACAGGGAAGGTGGCGCAAATATTTATTGAGTAAGGGCGATAAACAACAGCCCAAGCAAGCCAAGGGCGCTGACAATACAAAGAGTTATTCCGAGCAGGCGTTTTTCGCGCAGGCGCTGTTGATCATTGCCGCGCTGCAGCTCGTGCGCTTGCCACATGATGTTACGGGATTTTTGCAGTTTGTTTTTAATGCCTTCAAGTGCCGCTATGTCTTTCAGGATTTGCTCTGAAGAGTCTTGCTGCTTTAGACGTGCCAGTTGAAGATCAAGCTGGGCTAGCTTTTGGTCGATATTATTAGAGAGCTGTTGAATGTTATTCATGGGTTGTTTACGCCAGTGCAGCCTTTGCAGATATGATCGGGGCAGAAATGAACGGGCAGATTAACAGATGATCTTTAATTTTGCTTTGCCCGCAAACTGATTAAGCGCTTTGTCCTGAGTCTTCTTCGGCTGATATAATCTCCCGCGCTTACGCCTCTCCCATCTTTACCACCCTAGGATATTTAGTGGATAAACATAGCCCGCCCGAGTTTCACCCTTCCTTTTACGGCCCGCGTTATTGGCCAACCTGGTTGGGTTTAGGCTTCTTTCATCTGCTTGGCTATCTGCCTATGAGTATTAGCCTTGTATTTGGGCGCTTGTTGGGGGATTTGTTTTTCTATTTAGCTGGATCGCGTCGGCACATCACCCAAGTAAATATTGCTAAATGTTTCCCGCATTTATCGGCCGATGAGCAGTACAAATTAGTGCGGAAGATTATGCATTCGACTGGCAAAAGCATAGTCGAGTCATCAGTCGCCCTCTGGGGGCCAGAACGTCAACTTAAACAGCGCTATACCATTACCGGTTTAGAGCATATTGAGGCCGCGCAAGCCAAGGGGCAGGGCGTACTTTTGGTAGGCTGCCACTTCACAACCCTAGATGCCGCTGCGCGCATACTCGCCTTCCACGTTAAATACGACATGCTCTACCGTAAAGACCCCAACCCGCTTTTAGCTTACAAACTGATTAAAGCGCGCGAAGGTTTTGCGGGTAACGCCATAGTGCGCTCAGACACTCGTCAGCTGATTAAAAACCTGCGCCAAGGCAATGTGGTGTGGTACGCGCCAGATCAAGATTTTGGAGCCAAGTACAGTGTGTTCGCGCCCTTCTTTGGTGTGCAAGCCGCAACTGTAGTTGGCACGGCGCGCATTGCACAATTAGGTAAAGCGGTCGTCATTCCCTTTGCGCATTATCGCGATGAAAATAATCAGTACCACATAGTGATAGATCCCGCGTTAGAAAATTACCCCACGGGCGATGATGTAGCCGATGCAACGCGCATTAACCACATCATAGAAACCGCCATCGCCAAACAGCCCGATCAATATCTATGGGTGCACAGACGCTTTAAAACTCGCCCAGAGGGAGAGGCGAGTTTTTATGTGAAGAAGTAGAAGGGAATTGCGAGTGTCGGTTGAAAAAACGCATATCCTAATCTAATCAGCGGGTTTATTTTCTTGAGCAGTTAAATAGCGTTCAATTGCTTTAGTCGCCGCTACAAACCCAAAGGTGCCTGTCACCATTACGCTTGAACCAAACCCGCCTGCACAATCTAATTTCACACCGGCTTCTAAAAATTGTTTATCCATGCAAACGCTGCCGTCGGGTTTTGGGTAAACCATTTGCTCAGTGGAGAAGACGGCATCGACACGAAACTTACGATTTCTATCGCGCGAGAAATTAAAGTGGCGATAAAGTTGGGTTCGGATTTTTACCAACATGGGGTCACTTTCTGTGCGGCCTAAATCGGCTACTCGCACTTGTTGAGGGTCGCGTTTCCACCAACAAAAAGACAAAAAGTCACAGCAAGTCTTTCTTAAAGTCCAGCCTAAAATAGTTCTTTTCATAAGCCTG
>CAZZEV010000064.1:0-4679 GCA_964653305.1 uncultured Cellvibrionaceae bacterium
CCATCCACGAATAGAATTTGAAGGGCTGAACATCAATCGGCAACGGCTGATCAAGGTGGCGCTTACTTAGGCGATCCAAGTGACGAATAAAGTCGGGTACCGCTTCCCACAGGCTGTTTTCAATAACTGCGAAACCCCATTTGGCTTCGTCGATAGCGGTTGGGCGAGTGGTACGAATTTCATCGGTAGCCCAAATTTCTTCCACCAAACGGTGCAAGCGACCACGCAATTTATCTTGTTCGAAGGTTAATAGGCTGCCGTTCTGGCGATCAGCCAAGGTATCTACGATTTGATCGTATTTGCGAATCAGGGTGCGGCGCGTCACTTCCGTAGGGTGCGCAGTCAATACGAGCTCAATGCTTAACTCACTGATTTTTTTAGCTAATTCTTCTTTACCGTACTTACCGGCAAACTCTTGCAACATAGCTTGCAAGCCGTCATCGCGCTCAGATTCGGCGCTGGAGAAATACTCTTGGTCGGCAATATTGGCCAAATTCAAGAATTGGTTAAAGGCACGCACGATCGGCAAAATATCCGCATCATCCAGTTCGCCCAAGAGCGTAACCAAGGGTGCTGAATCACCATTCTCTGCACGAGTAATGGCCTTACCCAATTTGCGAATCCCCTCGACTTTAGCAAACAGATCTTCGCCTTCATGGGCGTGAATCGTCTCACCTAAGAGCTCCCCTAGCAGACGTACATTCTCGCGTAGGGTTTCAGGCAGCTTTAACATCGGATATCTCTCCAAAAAAAACAGGGGGCCAAAAATCAGGGCCGACTAAATCGAGGGAAAAAATAAAGCATCAAAATAGGGCGGCATTCTACGTCATCGCCCCTTGCTTGGGTAGAAAATACCCCTGTGCTTATCGTAAAAGTAACAAAAAAACGGCATGAAATAGGAGCAATAAAGCCCTATCACCAGGATTTCTCAGCAGTATCTATGCCAATGCCTGTTTTGAGTGCACAGAATCGCGGCAACCTCAGCATTGATAAAAATTTCCCCAACCGCAAAAAAAGTAGAAAGCCAATTTCTTCAAGCGGAATCTTGGGTGGCCGCAACTGAAGCCTACAGCGCCTCACACACAGGCAGCGGCGGCTGAAGCTGGTACACCGGCTCGGCGGGATTATTTTATCGCTTGATTATTGATTCTCTGCCCGACGTTAAACGCGCAGGCAATCGACTACATATCAAGCCGTGTATCCCAACCGACTGGCAAGGCTACGCGGTTGATTACCGTGCGGGCGAAACGGTGTATCGCATTAAAATTATGCAACATGCAAATGCGAAAAATGAATTGCGGTTGGATGGGGTTTTACAAGCAGAAAATAGTTTTGGGATTGTGGAGGATGGGATGGAGCATTCGGTGGAGGTCGGAATGAGGGCGGAGGATTAGTTTCACTGCTTTTTATCACCCCCCCTTTTTCAAAGGGGGGACTGGATTACTTCTCACTATCCTGCTTGTCATCTTCTGACTGTTTGTTTGATTTATCGTCAAAAAGCAGAACTGCTGAATAGCAAAGAATAAATGCTAAAAAAATATTTTTAGCAAAATAAAGCCAAAACATATCATGCACACCACGATAGTAGATTGAGCTTCTACGCCCATGAATCTCACCTATAATCAGTGCATTAATATCTGTATTCAGAAAATAGACAACAAAAGGCAAGATGAACAGCAGCACAAATAACCATTTATAAACTGCTGACTTCATATGTCTACCTTTGCCATTTAAATTTATTTAAACCAATACTGATTCATTGTCTTTAAAAAATCGGCTGTAAGTGGATAGCCAGATTTTGAGCCTATGACAGAATCAATCCCACATACAGGACAAAGTGCACACTCGCCATCGTCCTCCCACTCTTCGATTTTGGTTGGCTTATATATTTCTAAACAATAGAAACAACCGCACACATCACTATTCAGCAATTCTATTCGATGTGAAGACGAATGCTTATGAGCGCCAATAACATCATAATTCATAACTTTTACTCACTGAGTATCTAGCCGATTGACGCGGTAGCAATATATTATGGATTTGAGTTTACCAACCATGATTCAAGCCAGCGCGCCGTTTCTGATACCGCCATTATTTCCATTGCTCCAGCGCCCCACCTACCTGTACCCTCATCTAAAAGCAAACCTCTTGCAACTAAATAAGAACATGCACTCGTGACTATATGGCTAGAATATTGTGGTAATGCTGTTTCGATGCAAGGAATACTTAGGGCTTTTGAGATTTCACCCCCGTTTCTAGAAATTGTAAAAACCTGAAGCCCGCTAAATGCCTCTCTGTTAATAGGAGCGGTATTTGCAAAATGTAAAATCCTAAAGTGAGCAGGGTCTAACTCAGATATGAGTTTTAGTGCTGCTTCGGATTCTTCTAGCTCAATATTTTCATTAACATGATGATAAACAATAGAAGCATAAATATTATGCTTTTCTTTGTGTCTTGTTTTGGCAGCAAGATCTATTGCGGAAACGACTAGGTCAAGAAACTCCTCTTCGTTATATTGTGGCGCACACTGCATTGAGTCAAATTGATTTTTTAGCTCTTCCAAAAAACTTTCAATCCTGCGCATTTGCATTTTAGTTCCTGCGCCGGAAAATAGAGTATCAAGTGATCCACCAACACATGGGATTGCCTGCATTAATGCCCTGATTACGATTTGATCAGAATATTTTTCCGATGCTTTTACTAATGCCTCACCTACTGTATTTGTCATTTCTGATATCCATAATTTTTTAGATAGCGCCAATCATAACCCACAGATTTTAATTCGTAGCGCATTATTGTCTAACCCTACTCCCCCACCATCTGCACAATCACCAACCTGCCATCACTCTCTTTCGATAACAATAATTGCAGCCCATCAGTCAACTCTATATTCCCACCAATCGGAACCGGCGCTTTAGTTTTCACATCAAACAAATCCGGCATGCCTTCGTTCACCAGCAGCCAATTGTTATCGTGCAATACAAAATAACCGACGCGTTTTTTTTGCGCGTCGTTGAGTTTTTCGTTGGGGTAAATGTCGCGGTTGGTGTGCCACACAAACAGTGATTGGCCGGAGTACACCATAAGGCGATGATTGTCTGGCCGGAAATTCCCTTGCGCATGGGATGAATAAAGATTTAACACCGGCAATTTGCCCACAAAAGGCGTGTTGCAAAATGGGCAAATCGGTTGAGTTTGATTGCTGAATACATACCAGCCTTGCTCACAACTTTTGTTCGCACAGGGCTGCAGCAAATCTACGGTTTTTACTAAGGCGCGCTCCCATTCATCTGCTGTTGGTCTTGCAGCAGGCTTATGTAGACCTTCAATAAATGCGCGCTGAAATAATTCCGTTAAATAGGGGCCGGTGACGGTATAGGGAATTAACGCGGGATCTTTCCATGGCAATTCGGCCGGCTTAATATTTTCTGGGCGAACACGATTGGAATCGTCGGTAGGGTGCTCAATAAAAAGTGCTTGCACACCCATGGCCAATTCATCGTCGTGTTGCGTGTCACTCAGGTCGTGACATTTATCCCCACGTAGCGGATGGCGCAATAACAAGTACATGTAAATTAATACGGCTAGCGCATGTTCGTCAGTAGCAATTGACGGCAATTTTCGCGCAGGATCATCGCGTTTAAGGTGCGCAGTCATTACACACTCAGGGGCGATAAAGTCGGGCGTGCCTACGACATCCGGCGGAAATTTACCCGGCACGACCAAACCATCCATATCAATTAAACAAGCACTGCCACTAGTAGGGTCTATCAAAATATTTTTGTAACTTAAATCCGAATGCGCAAGACCTGCGGCGTGCATACGGCGCACACCGCGCGCAATCATGATGCAAATTTTAAGTTGCTGTAACCAGTTGCCTAGCTCGCGGGGGTCTAAATATTTTGAGCGGTTAGAGGGTGAGGTAAACCATTTGCCTTCTTTCTCGCGGCCTTTTATACCGAGCATATCCTCATTGCGCGAGCCATACTTAAAGAAAAAATCATCGCTATAAAAGGGTACGACTACGCCAATATAGTCGCGATATTTCACGGTGGTCGTCGGCCAACAAAAAACTTTCTTCCAGTAGTCGCCACCCGCTTGATTAAAAATACGCTCACGATAGATACCGGTGATAACTGACAACCGCTCTTCTACAGCAGCGTCTGCAGGGTTGCGATAAAACGCCACAACGTAATCGCGATTAAGCGAGAAGTAAACGTCCTTCATGGCGCCCGAGCCTTTAAGCTCATCGTAGAATTGAACTTCTGAACCATCGGCAGCGGTGAGCGTAATAATAGCCATAGTTACCTGCGTTAGTGTTTTTTTGATGTGGATTTTTTATTGCTTAAGCTTTTAAAACGTTATTTTCATCAACAATGATATTCTAAAACACTGATCCGTCGTCATCCCCGCAGGGGATCCAGTGACCTTACTTTTTTAAAGAGGCTGGATCCCCTGCGGGGATGACGACTCCCTTTTAAATATAGTTTTTCAGAGATGCCGTTGAGATCGAACCAAAACAATCGTTCTATCATCGTGATTACCCGATGACCAAAAATCTAACCAGGCTAACAGTTTTTCTTTCATTGAAATTGCATTGACTGCAACTAACTCTGACCAGAACCCATCTTGGATTTCTGCTTGCTCTAAATAATCAGGATCGTTGCCTTGTAATTTTT
>CAZZEV010000064.1:4689-13261 GCA_964653305.1 uncultured Cellvibrionaceae bacterium
AGTGATGCTGGCAAGCTGCCCATCTGTTTCAAACCAAGGGTCTGAAACGCCATCGCTCATCAATACCAGCGCAGTTAAATCTTCTACCAACATAAATTGCGTGCGCGCTGCAATTGCAGTATCGGTCACACTTTGGGCATCCAAGAAACGCGTTTGCCCTGCAAACTCGCCGGAATCTGCACTGCCTAATAAAGTCACTGCATGGCCTTGTTGATAAACTGCTATGGCGCCATCGCCAACCGCAAATGCCGCACACAAAGTACCCACGCTGAATTGTTTGCAAATGGCGATAAGCGCCGTGCTAGAGAAATCTTTGTATTCGGCTTGCAAGCTCGATTGCTCTGTAAGCTCTTGGAGAATTGCCTGCTCAGCACTGCGCGCTGCGCTGCCAAGCTTGCTCGCAAGAATTGACTGTACGTTTTGCTGCGCAGCATCTAACGAGGAAGATTTTTCGCTTTGCGCTTGTTGAAAACTATTTACCGCTTCTGTAAGAGCAGAATCATCTACCAATGTGTGTAATAAATTTTGCACTGCCGCTTCGCAAATAAGCTGAGCGCCGCGACGTGAATATTTCGCGCTGCCTGCACCATCCGCTACAACGGTTATCACCCAGCCGTTGACGCGTAAGTGTTGATAATCGTCATCGCGAAAACTGCCTACATGGGCGTGAGAGCGGCCGCGTTTACTGGCAGCAATCACCGAGATATTTTCATTCACAAGTGAACTGCACGCTTCATCTGCACGCCAATAAATGGCGCTCTTAGCTGACGGTAAATTTTTCCATAGGGATTTCGGATTTGGCACAACCAAGAGTGAAAGCTTCGCAGTGTATTCACGCGCGGGTACTTCGGTATTCTTGTAATAGACCAGTGATATTTCAAAATCACCTGCGCTAGCGGGCGAACCACGTAAGGTACCCGCCGCTAAATCTGCGCTTAATCCTAAATTATCAGGAACGTGAATATCCAAGAAGGATACTGAGCCCAAGTTAGCTAATACTGATTTCAAACTCGCGGTGTAGTTTTCATCCGCTCGGGCATTGGGCAAACGAAAATCAGGCACGCGATAAGTTCCTTATAGTTAAATTTTGCACTAACCGCGACCCCTAGAAACATCAAACCCCTGACCATTGCCTTGGCCAAAATTACAGGCTTGTTGGCAGCTTGGACAGGTTGCAGGGCCATCGCCGTGGATACACATAATTTGGCCGCAGCGACACATAGCGAAACCATAGGGATTGCCGCAGTGTGGGCAGCCGGGCGCACCTACCAATTCATCGGTATTAATCGTGCGCGTGAGGCAGCGGGTATCCGAGAGATCAAAATAATCTTGCTCTAGCGCAAATACGCCGGTGAGATAATATTGGCTGCCGCCCATGCTGATATTGGTATTTTCAAAATTGGGCGCGCTGCGTTCGTATTTAATTAAATACGGCAAACGCGATTTTTGGCAGCGGCCATTTAAAATCACAAAATCTTCGTCCACTTTATTCGCTTGGCTAATGTCGTTTACCAAACTCAAAATATCGGGATTAATTTTTGCGAGACTTACGCCTTTCTCGGTGGTAGAAACACTTCGGCTTTGCGCTACCACGGACATAGTTACCCAGTCGATAAAATCGCGGAAATCTGCATCGGTAGACGCATCCAAATGCAGCACGTTTTCACTAATTTGTTTCAACACATCGAGCGACGCATGCTTACCGATACCAATCGCCACCAGCGTAACGGATTTTGCAAAATAGGAATTCCAACGCGCAATGGCATCTTTAATTTCATCCGTTGGTTTACCGTCTGTCATTAAATACACTACAGGTTTCCAATCGCCTTTGCGCTCAGGTGTGGTTTTAATGACATTGCGTTTAATATCATTCATTAAATGATCAAGCGCGGCACCGAGTGACGTACCTGCGCCGATAGGCAAACGCGGGGGATAAAACATGGCCAGTTCAGTGAGCGGCGTTAGCGTGCGCGCTTGACCCGCAAAGGCAATCACCGATAAATGTACTGTTTCTAATGCATGTGGATCTGTGCGCAGCGATTTCACCAAACGTTCAAGCCCTTGCTGCATTTGGCGATGATTGTCGCCCACCATGGATTCAGACACATCCAACAGGAAAAATATGGGTAAACGGCGCATGCTTAGTTCCTCAAGTCGTGCCTGATTTATTTAGAGTTGAAACACATTTTGTGCGCTAGCTTTTCGCTAAATGACAATTTGTACTTCCGGCGGCGGCGGTGGCAATTCACGATTATTCGATGTATTGGCTGCTTCACCATTTTCATTGCCTGCTGTCACAGTCGCGCTCACCCATTTAAAAAATGTGGAGAAAGAACTGCTATCCATCGTATCTAAACTCACCACTTTATCGGTAAGTTGTTTTAATTGATCCGGCACGCTTTTAGGGCCCGCAGCGCAAGCGATGACTGCGGCAAAAGGTAAGGCTTTAATGCGCGGAATCACGTCTTCATACACCATGGTATCCGTAGGTTTGCCATCGGTCATGATGAATAACAGCGGCTTCCAATCGCCTTCGTCATCGCCATTGGGCTGTTTGAAATCGCGTTCAACGCGCGCGCAAATATCTTCCAAGCCTTCGCCTAAAAAAGTACCACCAGAAGGTGGGCATACAATTTCTGGCAAGGTAATTTGATCTAATGCGGTGAGCGGTAGGACTTCATTAATTTTTGAATCGAAGGTGACAATGCAGAGGAAAACACTTTCGCGTGCGTAGGTGTTTTGGCGCAAGGTACTGAGCATTGCGCGCAAGCCAATATTCACAGATTCAATGGGCTCGCCGTGCATGGAGCCTGAAGTGTCTAGCAGCAAATAAACAGGGAGACGCTTAACTGTCATTTTAATCTCTCATATCCATTGGGTTAGTGGGCAGTTTAGCGGCCCATTATAGACATTCAGAGACTAAGAAATAGTGTATGGCGTTAAAAATCGAGGATAAAAGTGAACAGAAAATTAAGCATCATTGGAATCAAAATCAGCGGCAAAACGATTGATCCATTCAAGTGCCGCCTCTTCTGTTGTGAGATTACGACCAGCCTCTGCCAATTGCAGGCGATACTCTTCGATTTTGCACACTTGCTCCACCATGCGCACCCGAAAATATTCGTCGTCATTGGCGAAGCGCACACCCACCTCAAACCCTCTGGGTTCTTGGCTGCGGCGCCACACAATTACGCCTTCGCCTTGGTAATCTGGCGTTACACAAGGGATCATTAAATCAATGACCGAACCGACTTTAACGGGCAAATCAGTAAAGAAGCACAACCCACCCGCACTCAGGTTATTCACCATCACCTGCGCGGTGTTGTGGGTTCCCGCCGATATATGAATTGGAATGGAGGTAGGGTGGCGAATGTAGTTACGCATGATGTGCCCTCACAGCGAATCTTGCACTTAACTTCTTGGATTAGCGTCTTGAGATAACTATAGCCGCAAAATGGCTTTTATGAATCTTAGACTGCTACGCTCACCCCAGACCAATTGCTTTGCAATGAAAGTACAAATGGCTTAGAACCAGTAACACTAAGCCTTTTCAGAGGCTTGCTCTGGGTCAGTCAGATTTCCACGCAACTTAATTTGCAAACCTTTTAGAAAATTACGCAAAATTTGAGTTTGGCATTCGCGGTAATTGTGGTGATCCTGCCTGCGGAACAATGCACTCAATTCGTGTTTACTGATCGCAAAACCTGCAAGCTGCATTACCTCTAAAATATTCTCTTCTTTAAAATCCAAGGCAATCTTCAACTTTCGAAAAATAATATTGTTATTCAAGCGAGCTTCTGGCTCAGGCTGAGCGCCCTCTTTCTTGCCACGATTTTTATTGATAAAGCCGTTTAAAAAGGTCGCCAATTGTGGATCGGTCAACTCTTTAAAGTCGGGCTTGTCATCCGTTTTCAACCAAGCACTCACCTGCTCGCGAGTTGCAACAAGGTTAGCTTGGGCGAATATATCCATCATTTTGGAGTCGCTTAAATCAAAAATAAAACGAATGCGGCGGAGTATGTCGTTGTTAGTCACAAAAAAATCTCAGTAGTAGATGAATGAAGTCACAATGAAAAAAGTGGTAACACTTAATTCTGTAGGGGCAGCTTAACGATGACCAATGCGTTTTTAGGCAGGATCAAACTAAGCTGATCTGCAGCAAATTTTCTTGTTTCCGTTTTAGGCAAAAGTGCAGTAGGGTTCGCAAAGGAATTTTCTTTGTCCAACTGGTCACTTGCCATGGTCGTTATGGACACAGGCGATTTTGTCACGCGATTTTTCATAGCAATGTTAATTGCTCGCTCACTAGTTCCCGTGTTCACAAGCTTAACAATGGCGAAGTTGTTGACTGAATCCTTAACGGCAGAGGCATAAATTCCCTCTTGGCCCGTTAAGACTTCACCCTTGGTTGAGACACGCAGCAAGTCTGTACCCTTGTTATTGGAAAACAGTTTTTGGACTTGGTAGTTAATGGTTGGCAGTGACTCCAAGTTATTAAACCAAATCATATTGGGCGCCCATTGCCACGCATCAACGTGTGCCATCAAAGGAGCGTAAGAGGTCATATGCACAACATCGGCATTACGCTCCAGCCCGGTCATAAACGCGGCTTCTACCAATGCCGTTTCCCAAGAGTTTTTATTTAAGGGGCTAACAGTCGCCACACTTTGAGCGGCATATTCGCCTGCAAATACTTTAGGCCCTTTTCGATCATAGTTATCGTAGCGCGTTGCATTTTGCTTAAACCAATTGATGTCTTTGTAGTAGTGTTCATCAATGATTTCAGCGCCCAATTTTTTAAGTTCTTCATGCGCAAAGTCAAACAGTTCTCCATCCGGAAATGGCCCAGACCCTGAAATGAGAATAATCTCAGGGTGTTTTGCTTTTAGTACGTCTTGAAAGAGTTTGAAACGCTCAATGTATTGCGGCCCCCATTGTTCATTCCCAACACCCAAATATTTTAAGTTGAATTTTTCTGGGTGACCCATACTCGCTCTCACCATTCCCCAGGGCGTATCGGTTGAACCATTCGCGAATTCAATTAAATCCAACGCATCTTTGATATAAGGATCTAACTCCGAAAGCGGAACTAATTCGCCACTGTTAAATTGACACGCAATACCGCAACTAATCACCGGAATGGGTGCTGCGCCAAGATCCTCAGCCAGCTGAAAATATTCATAAAAACCCAAACCAAAAGATTGGAAATAATCAGGCGTTAACTTGTGGCTAAACTCCGTATTCCAACGGCTAATCATGGTAGATCGCTGTTCAATTGCACCCAAGGTTTTCTTCCACTGGTAGCGTTGCGCTAGCGTTCGCCCTTCAATAATGCAGCCACCCGGAAACCGAAGAAATCCGGGTTTTAAATCTGCAATAAGCGCTACTAAATCTTTACGAAGACCATTTGGTCTTCCCTTCCACGTATCTTTCGGAAATAGCGAAATCATATCCAAATCAATTGACCCGCGCCCCATGAAGGTGATTTTTAAACGGGCTTTTTCTTCGGTTTTATTTGCAAGCAATGTAGCCGTGTACTTGTGCCATTCTTTTTGATTGGGATCGACTTGCGCTGTCGCGATGACATTATTTTGGGAATCTACAAGATGAAAGCGAATGCCTTTGATATTCAAATCGCGGTTCGCGGCATAAAAAGACAATTGATATTCATTGCCCTTTTTTACCCCCATACCACGGAACCCATCGTTCACAAGGCTGTAATTGTTGCCGTCAAACACATCAACGCGAAGAATATTTTTGTTTATATTATTGGCGTAACTCAGCGTGTGCGCGACACCTGATTTGAGATTAGAGGAATAGGGATCTGTGGCAGGTTGAGTCCAACCCATGAGCGGTTGATCAAATTCAAACGATCTGTTTTTCACCATTTCAGCATAAAGACCACCGTCTGCGGCAAAATTGATATCTTCAAAAAAAATGCCATACATAGTGGGTTGTATTTTTGCCACCGGTATTGCGGAGTCTATATCCAATACCATTTCATCCTTCGCAAATACAACACTCGCAAATAAAACATTAAAAACAAATAGCGCGAACTTTCTGCTAAAAATAGATGATTGCATTTTTTTTGCGCTCCGAGTGACTCAATAAAATTAAACGACATGCGCATCCAGCCGAATACTGTCAAACAATTTCCCATTTGACTTCATGTACGTTAAAAAAAGCCTCTATTATTAGAGGCTTATAAATACTTTACACTGCTGACTAAGATAGCCTCTCAAAAGGGAATATCGTCATCAAACGAATCAAATCCAGCAGCTTGTTGCGTTGCTATGTGAGCGGCATTCTAAAGGACTCTACGCAAGCGTGCACGACAGAAAAGCAGGATCGGCCTTCTTTACAAGTGTTGGTGCTGCTGCGATGGCTAAACCCGCTGTGGTCTATATATACTGTCAATCCTGCAACATACCTTAAGGATCCATCTTGAGCTGCATTTATTTAAGCCAAGGGTTTGTCATTTATCCGCATCGTCAAACGATTACGCGCGGCGAAGAAACTATTCAAGTTCGCCCGAAGACCTTTGCGCTCTTGTTACTGATGCTCGACAAACCTCGGGAAGTGCTCAACAAACGTTATTTGCTCGATAGCATTTGGGATGATGTTACCGTTGAAGAGCAAGTGTTAGTGCAATCCATTCGCGAATTGCGGCAGTTGTTTGGCAGCGCCGAGATTATTCAAACCTATCCCCGTAAAGGCTATGCTTGGGCGGCGGATGTAGAAAAGCAATCCGCCGATTCCGCACCTGTAACGGCTAATGTCCCGATAGCTAATACCACTAAACCAACATTATGGTGGCGCAAAACCTACGCAGTGCCTGCCTTAGTCATTACCATTGTTATCGCTCTGGGCGGGATTTTTTACGCACTCTCCGCGCGCTCATCTGCAGTGCAAACCGAAGTTGTCATTGTGCTTCCGGTGAAAAACCATATTCCCAGCAATGATTACAATTGGGTGCCGCTGGGCGCTATGGATGAATTAGTTCATTTATTGGGTTCCAATAAAAACGTCCAAGTCATGTCTTCTGAATATGTTTTGAGCGCCATGACACACGCAAATTTGGAGCGCAACTTTCAAACCCAAGATGTGACGCGCGTTTTTGACGTGTCAGGCGCAAGTTTAATTGTAGAGGCGCAAATCGGCGGATTTGCGGAGAATTACCGGGTCGATTACAAACTGCATTTCAAACAGGATATTAAACGTGGCGTAGTGTTTGACAGAGATTTGCACCAAGCGCTCTACAAACTGGGCGAAATTGTCGCCAACGATACCGGCCAACCCTTACATAAACCCGAAGAAAAAGCCCAAGCCACCTTCAACAATGAATTGTTTGCACGCGCACTGGAAAAGAAGGACGCCGGGGAATTTGAGCTAGCACGCACGCTCTTTGCAAGCCTTAAACAGCTTGAACCCAACAATATGATAGTGCGCACATCGCTTGCACAGGTTTTAATACGCCTAAATGAATTTACAGATGCTAAAAGTGAAATTGAATCAGCCCTTGAACTAGCACAAACAACGCTGGCACCCGAGCGATCAGAGCTCTATTTTGACTTGGCCTTAATTGCCAAACATCAACATCAATTTGCGCAAGCACTTAACCATTTAAAGCAAGCAGAAAGCTTTGCTGATGAAACAAATAACCTACTTATGCGCGCTGAGATTGCTGATTTACGCGGCGAAATCCATAACAGCAACGGCGCGTACACGCAGGCACAAACCGCGTTTGAGCAAGCACTGAAATTCAATAGTGCGATTCGCTGCCCCATTGGTATTAGCGATAATCACATCAAGCTCGCAAAGGTGATGGCGCTGCAAGGCAAACGCGAGAGCGCAGTTGAACATTACAACCAAGCCAAGAGCGTGATTGAAACCCATCATTTAGATAATTTGCGGACAAATCTCGCCTCCTTCAAATAGCGCTGACGAATGCGTATTCCCTTCCAAGCCTTGTGCCACAAGGCTTTCATAAAATTTCATAATCTTTAATTGGGTTTTAGCGCCTAATTACTCGATAGTCTCGCCTATAAATTCTCTCATCACGCCTCTTTCATCAAACCTCTCTAATCAAAGACCTGGAGCTTAAAATGCGTTTAGTCAGACTCAATAGATCTCACGTTAAATTCTCTTTTGGAGTTTTAGCTGCAGCCACACTCTTGTCCGGCCTCAGCTCTTGCCAGCAGGTTCAAAAAGCACAGATTATCCGTCACGAAATGAACCCGCCTTGGGAGGGAGTGATTGGTTACAGCCAAGTGGCTGAAGTGAATGGCACGGTTTATCTCTCGGGCGTGGCCTGCAGCGGCGAGAGTTATGCCAAGGCAATCCCAGACTGTTACAGACAACTCAAAGTACAGCTGGATAAATTAAATTTAACACCGGCAAATATCGTAAAGGAAACTGTGTTTACCAAAGACATAGAGGGACTAAAAGAGCAAATACCTGCACGTAAAGACTTCTACGGCAATGCTAATTACCCAGCGGCCACTTGGATTCAAATTAGCCGTCTTTATCTGCCTGAACATTTGGTGGAAGTGGATGTGATTGCGGTGCGGAC
>CAZZEV010000065.1:0-13256 GCA_964653305.1 uncultured Cellvibrionaceae bacterium
GGAAAAAGCAACATGAAAAAAATTATTGCTAAATCAGCTTTGGCCTTGGCCATCGCTACAATCTCTGGCAGCGTATTCGCTGGTACATTGTTTACTGATAGCTTCCCAGTAAAATTGGCAGAAGAAGTGTTTGGTACCGGTAATACTACCGATGGTAGCGAAACAAGCTCTGTTGACACTTTGGTCGCTACTCCAGCAGTTACTTACTGGATTTCAACTCCCAATGCTCAAACCGCTACTGGCAACGTGGTAACTGTTAAGTTCACTTTAGACAGCGGTGCTGTATTCGGTGAAGATTTGTCTGATATTACTAAGTGGCAAGCTTCTACTGCTAACGTTACCTTTGGTTTTACTACCACTGCAAACGCAGCGACAAACGTTGCTACACTTCCAACTGCTGCTACTAACGCTGCTACCAAGCTTGCATTAGCTGCTGTTGGTGGTACTTTTGTTGATGGTTTGGCTGGTACTGGTGCTGGTACTCCAATTGCTGCCAACTACACTATCACTGTAGATTCAGGTGGTGCTATTGGTGACAACACCGTAGTGTTTAAAATCACTACTGGCCTTACTCCAAATGCTGCATTGGAAACTTTGAACTATGCATCGTTGGCTCAAGTAAAAACCAAGAGCTTAACTAATGCTCTTAAGAAAGGCGGTACAGGTCCAGTTAAGTTGGGTGTTGAATTCCGTCGCGTTACTGCTCCAGTTGTAACTGATACTTCTGTTGCTAAAACAGTATTTGAATCTGCTCAAGTTGCTAAGTTAGACGGTACTTTCACCACTTATTTGGCTGGTGGCGGTCGTGCACGTATTGACGTTGCTGATACCGAGAAAACCTTTACTGGTGTTGGTGCTGGTCAAACCGGTTTGAATGCATCTTCTGATTTCGATGAAACTAACAACAGCAAGCTGGTTACTTTGGGTACTTTGAAAGTAATTCGTAACTTAACTGGTTATGTAGGCGATACTACTTTGCTGAAGAAAGAAAACGGCGACGAATTCGACTTCCAAGGTTCAGATGATATTGCTGTGACTTTGACTTCTTCTTCAAGCTTGGCTGGCTACAGTGCAGTTTACTTGTCTACTGCGGCATGTGCTGTTACTACTCCTGTTGGTTCTTTCGTAGGTGCTGCGGTACCAGGCGATGCTAACTCAGTAAAAATCAGCTTGACTGGTCAAGATAGTATCCAATTGCAAACTGGCTATAATGTTTGTGCTGTTGCCAACGGAACTGCTGCTATTCCTGAAGCAAATACATTTGACGCCAACTTGAAAATTGAATACTTCAACCCACGTTACACTCGTTCTGTAAGTACTTTCAATTACGGTCCAATCTTGCGTAACGGTTGCCAAGTAACTCTCTTCAATTTGCCAACAGTTAACTCATCTGATGATGCGTTCATTCGTTTGACTAACGTATCTGAGAAAGCTGGTTCTGTACGTGCATTCGTATGGACAGAAGATGGTCAAAAAATTGATGTTAACTCCACTTTGGTAACTTCATTGGCTGGCCACGCAACTACAGTGCTTCACACTTCAGCTGACCAAGCTACTGGTACCTTCTTGGGTGCTAAGATGCCAACTTACGCAGCAGCTACTGCTGGTCGTCACCGTTTAGTGCTTCAAGGTGCTTTCCCAGCATGTGAAGCTCTTGGTTTGATCCGTACTCCAGCTGGCGTATTGGTTAACATGACTTCTACCACCTACTCTGGTGATGACAGTCGTTTGGGTAATGACCAATCTGGTACTTCTAACACTAGTAACTAATTTGTGTTAGTGGTTTTCACGGCTAGCGCAAGCTAGCTGTGAAATAAAAAAGGCTCCTTCGGGAGCCTTTTTTTATGGATTCAACTTATAATAACCCGCTAAATTAGTTTTTCTTTCAACAAGTCTCTTAGGATAAATAATATGATACAGCGCGTTTTAATGGCGTTAACAATTGCGTTAAGTATGCAATGCATGAGTGTATTAGCGGCTGATAACTCAGTATTAAAAGAGCAACCAATAAATAAGGTTTTTGTTGCAGGCAAACATTATCAGGTATTACCCCAGCCTCTACCAACAGACCCTACCGCGCCAGTAATGGAGTTTATGTATTATGGCTGTAAAACCTGTTTTCAATTGTCGCCTGTAATTGCAGAATGGAGTAATACAACCAAAATTGGCGTAACTTTAGTGCCGGCACATTCTGAAAGTGCAATGGTCGATGAAGCACGTATGTTCCATACCTTTGAGGTTATGGGTATTCTGGGTGAAATGTATGAAACAGGATTTGTTATTTTTCAAACCGACCAAACCAAGCTTCAGGGTGCAGATCGAGTTAATAGTTTTTTAGCGCAACATAAAGTAAACAAAGAGAAATTTTGGGATACGTGGAAAAGCGATGCTGTAAAACAACGTCTAGCGGGATCAGCAGCTTTAACCAAACAGGCAAAAATTTTTAAAACGCCTACATTTGTTGTCCATGGAGTTTACTTGGTTGATCTTGAGTCTTTAAAAAGTGTGGAAGAGCTATTTGTGCTTTTGGAATATTTGGCTGCAAAAAAACTAGCAGTTGTTCCTGCATCACTCAAAAAGCCTTCATGAGTAAGTCTTAATGATAGAAGTGCATGAGCTCAGTAAGTGCTACAAAATTTTTGAAAATCCTGCGGATAGGCTTAAGCAGTCTTTATTTCGCGGAAAGAAAATTTTTTTTAAAGAGTTTTGGCCCATCACCAATATCAGCTTTAGAGTAGAGCAAGGTGAGATTATCGGTTTAGTCGGCGTAAATGGCTCTGGTAAATCTACCTTGCTGCAACTTATTTGCGGTATTTTACAACCCACCAGTGGTAGTGTTCAGGTGCAAGGCCGCGTTGCCGCGTTGTTAGAATTAGGCTCAGGTTTTAATCCTGAGTTTACAGGGCATGATAATTTATTCATGAACGCTGCTTTGCTGGGGCTCTCTTCTGATGAAATAAAATCTCGGTACGATGAAATTGTTGCCTTTGCGGATATTGGTGATTTTTTATTTCAGCCGGTAAAAACCTACTCCAGCGGTATGGTTATTCGTTTGGCCTTTGCTATAAGCAGTTTCGTTAATGCGGATATCTTGGTGGTAGATGAAGCCTTGTCGGTAGGTGATGTAGGCTTTCAAGCAAAATGTTTAGAGCGCATGGAGCGCCTCATGCAACAAGGTGTAACGGTGCTCTTGGTCACTCATGACGTGCAATTAATTAAACGCTATTGCAACAGAGTTTTGTATTTGAATAAAGGGCACCTTGTTTATGATGGTGATCCAGAAGAAGGAACGGAAATTTATTTGGCAGAAACTCGTGAGCGAAGCTCTGCACAAAATAAGCTAGAGCGCTCACAGAGCTTAACTGAAGCAGCGCTAAGTTATAGCAGCGAGATAGGGCATATTACCGAGGCAACATTAAGTTGCCGTGAAATATCGGGTAGTTCAATTGTTGTTGGCCAAGGTGAAAGAATTGTATTGCAGGTTAAGGCAAAAGTTTCGTCTGCGCTAAAGCACCCACGTATTCAAATGACAGTTAGAGACAGCCGTGGCTATAACCTATTTGGATTTAATAATCTCTATGGTGGCAAAACAATAACCGCAGATTCTGCCGGTGAAATCTGCGTGCGTTATAGTTTTGATGCGAACCTTCAATCGGGTGATTACGCTATTACTTTGCGTTTAGATGATACCGACAGCACAGACCACATCAACTTAATTGACAAAAAAGTAGGCATTGTTGATTTCACGGTTACTGTACCCACAAAACGTTTTGATGCCGTCATAGATTTAAATGGTCGCTGTGAGGGTTCGTTTTGAATATTGTTTTCGTGTGTCAAAAAGGTGAGCTTGAGTTAAAAGCGCTATTGCTAGCCTGGTCGTTAAGAAAAACACATGGGGCAAGTATTAATTTAATTGCTGCTTGTCCTGAATATAAAGATTGGAGTGACTTGTCTGCACTTACACTCGGTGCATTTAAAGAGCTTTCGGTTGAGATAAAAAAATTCACGCCAACGTTCGGCAGTGATTATCCCATTGGTAATAAAATTTCTGCCTTAGGTTTGTTGCCCGAAAATGCTATTGGGTGTTTTCTAGATTCGGATATGTTGTCCCTATCGCACTGGAATTTAGAGGAAGCATTAAAAAATAATGAAAGCGCAGCAAAACCTGCAGATCTTGGTACTTGGGGCAATCAAGATTCCTGGCAGAAAGTGTATACCGCTTTAGATATGGCGTTGCCGGTAAGGCGCGTTAGGTTAACCGTTAGCCATCAATTATCTTTGCCTTATTTTAATGCGGGATTTATCGCTACAAAGATGCCTCAAAAGCTATCGTTTGAGTGGAATGAAAGTGCGTCATTGTTAAATGATACGGCGTTTAATCTCGAGAATAAATATCCATGGCTAGACCAAATATCCTTGCCAATTGCAATGCAAAAACTGGGCAGCTGGTCACCTCTTTCCGAATTCTTCAATTATCCCGCGCACCTACGTTCATTAGGTGAGCAGCAAGTGGGTGTGTGTCATTACCATACGCCAAGTGTTATTTTAAGAGAGCCGCGCTTACGCGCCCTATTTCAACAGGCATTAGCCGAATGCCCGTATCTGACACAATTAGTGCAACAGCTTGATAATTGGAAAGTGCTTCTTGCGTGTCGTTTACCATGTGTAATGTATAAAGAACCGCAGCGCAATTTTATCATTACCGGCATTCCTCGTAGCGGTACAAGCTACTTAACCAGTTTGTTAGATTCGCAAAAGAATTGGCTGGTAATTAATGAGCCGGGTGAAATTTTTTCTCAATTACAATCTAGAACAGATGCCTCGGGCATAGCGTTATATTATGCCGAGTGTCGCGAGCGAATTTTATCCGGCCAGCCCATTGCTAACAAAGTAAAAGACGGAAAGGTAATAGAAGATACTGCCATTCTTGATCGGCAAGAGATGTACATCCCAAAAATTGAACGATGTGATTTTTGGTTGGGCTCAAAAAATACTTTGGCGTATATGGCGTCGCTAGAAAACTTGGTAAAGCTAGATTGGCCAATTATTGCGATGATCAGAAACCCAGTAGATACCTTGGCTTCTTGGCGAAATACTTTTTCACATTTAGCAGAAGCAAAAGTATCGAATTTTCCAGTTGCACATCCTAATTTCATAGCCTGGTCTACGCAACAGCGCGAAGCATTGTTGGAAATTGATGGTCAGCCGGAAGCGGCAATGCGAAGAGTTTTATTGTGGCGGCTATTGGCGCGCACGCTACTTGCTCAAGAAAGTAAAATACATTTATGGCGCTATGAAGATCTAATTAACAGCCCAGTTGAGTTGTTGCAAGGGTTCAATAAGCAGTTAAATTTTCAAGATGCTATCGCAGTTCCACAAGCCAAAATTAAAAAGCGTGATCAAAATTATGATGCGACAGAGCATCAAATGCTTTTTGACTTGTGTTTTGAAGAGCTGAAGTATTTTAAATATCTTTAATGGTATACAAAGAGAAGCTAATGAGAAAAGGCATAGTTTTAGCGGGTGGCTCGGGTACTCGTTTATATCCGCTTACCAAAGCAATTAGCAAGCAAATCGTTCCGATTTACGATAAGCCGATGATTTACTATCCACTCACCACGCTCATGTTGGCTGGCATTCGTGAGATTTTAGTCATTTCCACTCCGCGTGACTTATCAACCTATCAGGAATTGTTGGGCGATGGTAGTGATTGGGGTTTGCGGATTGAATATGCCGAGCAACCATCGCCAGATGGTTTGGCGCAAGCCTTTATTATTGGCGAAGATTTTATTGGTGAAGATAGTTGCGCCTTGGTGTTGGGCGACAATATCTATTACGCGCATGAATTTTCGCGGTTGCTACAAAATGCAGATGCGCGAACTAGTGGCGCAACTGTGTTTGGTTATCATGTGGATGATGCTCGCGCCTATGGTGTCGTTGAGTTTGATGCTCATGGAAACGTATTATCGATTGAAGAAAAGCCGGTACAGCCTAAATCCAAATATGCCGTTACTGGTTTGTATTTTTATGACAATAGCGTTATTGAGATTGCAAAATCAATCAAGCCTTCTGCGCGTGGCGAACTAGAAATCACAGATGTAAATAAAATGTATTTAGCTCGCGGTCAATTGACGGTTGAATTATTAGGGCGCGGCGCCGCGTGGTTGGATACAGGTACTCACGATAATCTATTGGCTGCAAGTCAATTTATTCAAACGATTGAAAAACGACAGGGATTAAAAGTCGCCTGTCCAGAAGAAATTGCTTATCGCATGGGATATATCGATAAGACGCAACTAACACGTTTGGCTGAACCATTGCTTAAAAGTGGTTATGGCCAATATTTACTAGCGATTATGAATGACCGAGTCTTCTAATGGAAATTATTAAAACAGCTATTCCCGATGTGTTGATATTTAAGCCCAAGGTGTGGGGCGATGAACGTGGTTATTTTTATGAAAGCTTCCGCCAGCAGTGGTTTGATGATGCAGGAATCGATGTAACATTTGTGCAGGATAATCAAAGTTCATCGCTTAAAAATGTTGTACGAGGGCTACATTATCAAATTGAAAAACCCCAAGGAAAGTTAGTGCGCGTCATTTCAGGCGAAGTATTTGATGTGGCTGTGGATTTGCGAAAGTCATCAGCTACATTTGGACAAAGTGTGAGTGTGAACTTGTCAGATATGAATAAATTAATGCTATGGATTCCACCGGGCTTCGCGCATGGTTTTTGTGTGGTAAGTGAACACGCTGAGCTGTATTACAAATGTACCGAATACTATGCTCCTGAGTATGATCGTTCTTTATTGTGGAATGATCCTGTTTTAAATATTCAGTGGCCATTGGTTAACTTACCTACGCTATCGGCAAAAGATATTGCAGCAAAAACACTAATAGAGTCAGAGGTTTATCTGTGAAGGTATTAATTACAGGAGCTGATGGTCAGTTGGGTACAGCTTTGCAGGCGGTGGCTCCCTGTAAAATTAATGACCAATATCTTATTCTTACGCCCGTAAATAAAAAAGTCTTGGATGTATCTAATGCTTTTGCTGTGAATGAATTTTTAAATCAAGAAAGGCCAGATGTCATTATTAACGCAGCAGCATTTACGCTAGTTGATAAAGCCGAAGCAGAGTCAGCACTGGCTCATGCCGTTAATGCTGAAGCTGTGAAATACATGGCAGAATGGTGTAGCAAAAATGAGGCACTTTTCATTCAAGTTTCTACCGATTTTGTTTTTGATGGGATGCAAACGAGGCCCTATGAGCCATTAGATCTTGTCAATCCGCTTAATGTATATGGAGTTACAAAACTGAAAGCGGAACAGTATTTATTAGCATCACATTGCAGGTATCACATTATTAGAACTGGATGGGTTTATGCAGAGAATGGCTCTAATTTTGTTAAGACTATTCTTCGTTTGGCTACTGAGCGAGAGCAATTGGGCGTCGTGGTAGATCAAATTGGAACCCCAACATATGCTACTCATTTGGCGGAAATGATTTGGCGCATTATTGCGAGGCAGCCAGCGTCTGCGTTGTGGCATTTCTCTGATGCTGGTACTGCGAGTTGGTACGATTTTGCGAATGCAATAGTTGAGGAAGCTGTGCATTTGGGTTTGTTGGTTCAGGCGCCAACCATCAAGCCAATAAAAACTATTGAGTTTCCAACGCCTGCAGTCCGCCCTGCGTATAGTGTGTTGGATAAAACATTTGCATGGCAGCAGCTAGATATTGAGCCTGTTCACTGGCGTAGTGCATTAAGAAAAATGTTGATCGCTTTGCATAAAATGAAGACTGTTGTATGAAAAAAATGCTAATTACGGGTGGTGCTGGTTTTATTGGCGCAAATTTCTGCCACTATTGGGCTCAAAAATATCTGCAAGATCAATTAGTTGTATTGGATGCTTTAACTTACGCAGGCCATCGCGAACATTTAACTGATCTAGAGGCGAAGGGTCTTGCTTTTGTGCATGGCGATATTTGTAATCAAAAGTTAATTGAAGATATATTTGAAAAATATCAATTGGATACCGTGGTGCATTTTGCGGCGGAGTCTCATGTGGATCGTTCTATTTCTGGGCCTGACGCTTTCATTCAAACTAATGTGTTGGGTACTCATACGCTGTTAAAAGTTGCAAAGCAATATTGGTTAGATAAAGGCGTTGTTAACCACAGGTTTCACCATGTTTCAACTGACGAGGTTTATGGATCCTTAACCGAGACTGCGCCAGCGTTTAGCGAAAAAACACCTTTTGCGCCAAATTCTCCTTATTCTGCATCTAAGGCAGCATCGGATCATTTGGTTCGTGCTTACCACCATACCTATGGGTTACAAGTAACCACAAGTAATTGTTCAAATAATTATGGGCCCTATCAAGACAGTGAAAAACTGATTCCTCTCATTATCAAAAATATTTTAAATGGCAAATCACTTCCTATTTATGGTGATGGTAAAAATATTCGTGATTGGCTCTATGTAGAGGATCATTGCCGTGCAATCGATTTAATTTTGCAGCAAGGTAAAATAGGTGAGGTTTATAATGTGGGCGGTGAGAATGAGTGGCGTAATATCGATATCGTTAATTTAATTTGTCAATTATTAGATGAAACGGTGTTGAACAATAACGAACTCCTAAAAAAATTTCCTTTAACGCCTTGTGCTAATGGCAGCACCGCAAAATCGCTGATTACTTTCGTGAAAGATCGTTTAGGGCATGATCGCCGTTATGCCATAGACCCAACTAAGTGCCATGTAGACCTAAATTATCGCCCACTTGAGAGCTTCGAAACAGGTATTCGAAAAACAATAGCTTGGATGTTATTTAATCAAAGATGATTTATTTGTATTTTTATTACCGCGCCTTGGTATTGCCTTGTATGTCCACAAAATTTTAACAATAGAGCTTGAACAATGTTAATACCTGTAAATCAATTTCAAGCTAAAATTGTGTGGCAGTCTGCTAGGCCACTAGTGGCCGGTAGAATTTATACGCTAGCTACTAATTCTCAAGCAGTTACATTTACCGTAACTAGTATTAGGTATCGCGAACAGGAGTTTACAAGCGAGCGTCTTTCGGCAAAAAAAATTAATGCGCATGAACGTGCTCTCATCAATATAGACACTACTGAGGCGCTGTTGCTTGAAGATGGTGAGCTGTTTGACATACTGGATGTGCAGACCACTGAAGTTTTGGGCAACGGAAAGATTGAATTCACTCTGCATCGTGCAACCAATATTCGTTGGCAGCGGCTCACGATAAATAAGCATTCGCGCGCGCAACTTAAGCAGCAAAAAGCACGTTGCATTTGGTTTACCGGATTGTCGGGTTCAGGCAAATCCACGATTGCGAATTTGCTTGAGAAACGCTTGTTTGATGAACAACGACACACCTATCTCTTGGATGGCGATAATCTTCGTCATGGATTGAATCGCGATTTAGGTTTTACCGAGGTGGATCGCATTGAGAATATTCGCCGAGTTGGTGAAGTTGCGCGTTTGATGGTTGATGCAGGTTTGATTGTTATAGCATCGTTTATTTCACCATATGCTTCCGATCGCTTGATGGCGCGCCGGTTATTTTTAGATGACGAATTTATAGAAGTGTTTGTCGATACGCCTTTGAGTGAATGCGAAAAGCGTGATGTCAAAGGACTTTATGCTAAAGCCCGACGTGGTGAGTTGAAAAACTTCACGGGGATCGATAGTGCCTATGAGCGCCCTGAACATCCAGAGTTGGTGTTAAATACCTGTGAAATGACAGCGGAAGCTTGTGTTGAGCGTATAGTTCAATATCTACAGGCATCAGCGTCAGTTACATATATTTAAGAGATCTTGTGTGAATACAAAGAAAAAATTAATTGTTGTATTGGGAATGCATCGCAGTGGTACAAGCGCTGTTATGAATGCGCTTACCTGCATGGGTGTCAGTTTGGGGGAGGAGTTGTTGCCGCCTGGCGTTGACAATCCCAAAGGTTTTTTTGAGGATAAGACTTTCAATTCTCTCAATATAGAAATGCTGGAGAAAATTGGCCAGCATTGGTTTAGCTTATCCTTGGTTACTGATGATGATGTTAACTATTTAGTGTCTCTTGGATACCTTGATAAAGCCATCGAACTTTTAAATGAAAAAATAAGCAATTCTCATGTTTTTGGTTTTAAAGATCCGCGTGTTTCAAAATTGCTTAAATTTTGGAAGTTGGTTTTTGGTCGTGCAGAATGCCAAGTAGAATATGTATTGTGTTTGCGTCATCCTTTGAGTGTTGCCAATTCATTATTAAAGCGCAATAAAACCCCTATAGCGAAAGGCTACTGGCTCTGGCTGAGCTATAACCTTGCGGTGATCTCTGCGTTGGAAGACGGCCGATTCTTTGCGCTAGATTATGATGAGCTGATGGAACAGCCTAACGAAAAAATAGTGGCCTTAGCGAAATATTTAAATCTTGCTGTTAATGAGTCTTTGGTGGCAACTTTCACCAAAAATTTCTTAGACAATAGCCTGCGTCACAGCTTATTTGATAAATCAGCATTGGAGAATGATGCTTGTTGTCCGCTCGCCGTAATTGAAGCTTACGAATTTTTTCAACAAACGCGCGGTTTGGTGCAGCTATCATCTGTTAAGAATTTGATTGGCTTGTACGCCGAAAGAAAACATGAACTGGATGCAGAGTTTTTATTCTTGGATGAAGTCGAGAAATCCGCTATTGAGTTTGTTTACACCTCTACCAATCTCAAAGAGCTTGAGCGCGAACACCAAGAGCGAACCGCTTGGGCAAAATCTTTAGAGTTGGAAGTAGAAGAGCGAACTTTGTGGGCGAAATCTTTAGAAGCGCAAGTAAAAGAAAGAACCTTGTGGGCGCAATCTTTGGAGCTACAAGTTACAGAAAGAACCTTGTGGGCGAAATCCTTAGAGAAAGATTTACATCAAGCACAAGTTACAATTATTGATTTGATGGATAAAAATTCTTCTTTGCAGCAAGAGTTCGAGCATCTTATTCAGGAGCATCAATCGCTCCGTCAGCAATTAGCTGATCAAGTGCATGCGTTTAATATTCAGTCTGATACTAATAAAAACTTGGAGCATCAACTTCAAGAAGCCAGGGAAAACTATACGCAAGTTATTAATTCACGCTCATGGAAAATCACTAAACCTTTGCGTGCGATAGGCAGGTTGGTGCGTGGAGAGCTGGATGTTTTGGCTGTTGCTGTTAAGCCAAAACTAATCCGTTCCGCGCGTAATCTTTATAAGCGCTTACCTTTAAGTCCGCGTGTTAAGCATCATTTGGCGGGGTTGGTTTATCGTGTGGCAGGCCCTCTGTTTGAGGGCGTTGTGCATTATGAAATGTGGCGTCGCAGTGGTAAGTCAGCGCAATCGGGTTTGACTGCTTCGGGCGTGATTGCTCAGGAAAATATTCAGTCAGTTTTAACAAACTTGGTTTTGCCGCAATCAGCTGAGCCGCTCGTCTCTATTATCATTCCAAGTTACGGCAATTTGCCGATGACATTAACATGTCTTGCGTCGATTGCGCGTCACGTTCCGCGCGCGGCGGTTGAAGTAATTGTGGTTGAAGATCACTCGCCAGATCACGATATTCATTGCTTGCAGCAAGTGCAGGGGCTTCGTTATGAGGTCAATCCTGAGAATTTAGGTTTCTTGCGTTCGTGCAATCGTTCAGTCACGTTTGCGCGCGGAAAATATATCTATTTACTCAATAACGACACCGAAGTTACTGACGGTTGGTTAGATAATCTTTTAGCGGTATTTAGCCAGCGTGCCAATTGTGGAATGGTAGGTTCAAAACTGGTTTATCCCGATGGTCGCTTGCAAGAAGCTGGCGGTATTTTATGGCGCGATGGATCAGCGTGGAATTTTGGCCGTTTACAAAACCCAGATGAGCCAGAATTTAATTATTTGAAAGAAGCCGATTATTGTTCGGGCGCCTCTTTATTGATTGAAAAAGATTTTTTCACTGAGCTAGGTTTATTCGATGAATATTATGTGCCTGCTTATTACGAAGACACCGATTTAGCATTTAAAGTGCGCGCCGCAGGCAAAAAGGTGTACTACCAGCCAGCCTCTGTTGTTGTGCACTATGAAGGTGTTTCAAATGGCACTAATACCGCCTCAGGTATTAAGGCCTATCAAGTCGCCAATCAAAAGAAATTTTTTGAGCGGTGGCAGCCTGTTTTAGCTGACCATTATAAGAATGCAGAATGTGTGTTTAAGGCTCAGGATAGAAGCTGGAATAAGCCCTGTGTTGTTGTCGTTGATCATTACGTACCACAGCCAGATCGCGATGCGGGTTCGCGTTCAACCATGGCTATTATCAGTGGTCTGTTAAAGATGGGCTTCACTGTAAAATTTTGGCCCGATAATTTGTGGTATGACCCCGTTTATACACCGCAATTGCAGCAACTGGGTGTTGAAGTTATTTATGGCTCCAAACACCTTGGCCGTTTTAAACAATGGTTGGCCGCCGCAGATGGCTGTGTATCTCATGTATTGTTAAATCGACCGCATGTCGCAATTAATTATGTCGATATTTTAGAAGGCTTTACGGATATTCAAGTGGTTTACTATGGCCACGATCTACATTTTGAGCGTTTGCAGCGTGAATGTGCAATTAATCCCAGCGCCTCCCTTGAAAAAGATATTAAATATTTTTATACATTAGAAAGCACTATTTGGTCAAAAGTAGATGCCGTCTTGTATCCCTCCCAAGAAGAAGCAGAAACGGTAAAACGTTTATTGCCATCTGCCAATGTTGCAGCCGTTTCACCTTATGTTTATGAAGGCATAGATGCGTTTGCGCAACGAGCTCCAGTGCAAAGCAATAAAATTATCTTTGTAGCAGGTTTTGGTCATCCACCTAATACGGATGCAGCCGTGTGGTTTGTGAAAGATATTTTTCCAATTGTTAAGATTCAATATCCTGAAGCGAAATTATATTTGATCGGCTCAAACCCAACTGATCAAGTCATACAGCTGAAATCAAATTCAATTTATGTTACGGGTTATGTAACAGATGAAGAGTTAGCGGCACACTATGCCTCTGCACGCGTTGCAGTGGTTCCTTTGCGCTTTGGTGCAGGTGTTAAAAATAAAGTTGTAGAGGCAATGGCCTATGGTGTTCCGTTAATTACTACGCCTGTTGGTGTGCAAGGCTTAGATGGTGCTGCAGACATTATTCCTGTCGTTGCAGAGCCGCAAGAATTTTCTGAGGCAGTATGTTCAGTTTTGGCGAGTGATGACTA